>JANXWL010000083.1 GCA_025351225.1 Methylotenera sp.
TTGGTGATTTTAACGCCAAGTGCGTTGGCCACCACATGGCAATTGGTGGCAACTAAATCTTTGCCCACGACAACGCCTGTGCCAACGCCGTGGCCGCCAGATTTAGTTGCCACATGCACTTTAACAATTGAGGCTTTTAGCTGATACACTAGCTCATAGTTAATTTCTGGGCTTTTTAATTCAACGCTTTCTACATTTTGCATCGAAATTAACAGGAGCAAGCCAATAATCAGACGCATAGATACACTTCTTTCGACATATTAAACTTTTAAGGTAACAGGCTAAATGACCGCCGCGCTTTAAAATAATTCTACCTCGTACAAATAATTTTGTATTCTAGCCATAGATATTGGCAAATTTAATTGTTTTTGTGTGTGACAATCCTCACAATACTAGTAAAATAAATGTTTTTCAAGTTTGATAAAATTATGTTAATTCAATCCTACATTGCTGATTTAAAGACATCAACTGGCGTGATGCGCACTTATATTCATCGCCCTACTAGTAATAAAAAAATCCCTGCTATTTTGTTTTATTCTGAGATTTTTCAGCAAACAGGTCCAATCGAACGCGCAGCGCGCTTTATGGCTGGCCAAGGTTATGCCGTGCTAGTGCCAGAGGTGTTTCACGAGCTAAACCCAATTGGCACCATACTGGGCTATGACGACGCAGGCCGCGATAAAGGCAATGCCGACAAAGCAGCAAAAGATGTGCAAGGTTACGACACTGATAATCGCGCGATGATTGAGTGGCTAAATACGCAAGATTGGTATAGTGGCAATGTGGGTGCGATGGGTTTTTGTATTGGCGGCCACTTGGCGTTTCGCGCGGCTTTGCAGCCAGAAGTGAAAGCCACAGCTTGCTTTTACGCAACCGATTTGCACACCAAGGTTATTCCCAATAAAACGAATCAACACAGCATGGAAAGATTAGCCGATATTAAGGGCGAGCTGATGATGATTTGGGGCAAGCAAGATAACCATATTCCTGCAGCTGGGCGTGTGTTGGTTAACCAAAAACTTGCCGAGGCCAATCTAAACTTTACTTGGCACGAATTTAACGGCCAGCACGCGTTTATGCGTGACGAAGGCGAACGCTACGACCCGCAATTGGCCATGAATGGTTATTTGCTGGCTACGCAAATGTTTGGCCGAACGCTTTAAAAACTCCAGTAAAGCAGCGCCATAATGTAATGTAACAAATATATTAAAAACAAAGGCCACAAGCCTACGTTTTATTTTTATTTAACCTCTAAAAGAGACTTGAAATGACCACAAAAAATGCTGATATTGGCCTTGTTGGCCTTGCCGTTATGGGGCAAAACCTTGCCCTAAATATTGCCGACCATGGCTATACCATCGCGGTGTACAACCGCGACCCAAAGAAAATGACCAATTTTATAAAAGAGTGTAAGGCCAATGAGCCATCACATGAAAATGTAGTTGGTCATGCAGATTTAGCCTCTTTTGTACTCAGCATCAAGCGCCCACGTAAAATTGTGTTGCTAGTAAAAGCAGGCAGTGCGACCGATGTGACCATAAATGCACTATTACCATTTTTAGAGCAAGGCGATATTATTATCGACGGCGGCAACTCTTTGTGGACAGACACCATTCGCCGCGAAAAAGAATTGGCAGTAAAAGGTATTGATTTTATTGGCTCTGGCGTATCTGGCGGCGAAACTGGTGCGCGTTTTGGCCCAAGTTTAATGCCCTCTGGCACGCGCAAAGCCTGGGCTTCGCTTGAGCCAATTTGGCGCGACATTGCTGCCAAAGTAGATGCAGTCACGGGCGAGCCAATGGAAGGCGGCAAACCAGGCAAGCCTGTAGTTGGCGGTTTTTCATGTGCGGAATACATTGGCCCAGATGGTTCTGGCCATTATGTAAAAATGGTGCATAACGGTATTGAATACATTGATATGCAGCTCATTTGCGAAGCGTACTGGCTGATGAAAAATCTGCTGGGTATGCCAGCTGATGAAATCGGCAAAGTATTTGCCGAGTGGAACAAGGGCGAGTTATCAAGTTTCTTAATTGAAATTACTGCCGATATTCTGCAACAAAAAGATCCAATGACTAAAGGCTTTTTGGTTGATCAAATTTTAGATACCGCAGGCCAAAAAGGCACTGGCCAATGGACAGCAGCCAACGCGCTAGAGCTTGGATCACCAGCCAACGCGATTGCAGCAGCCGTTTATGCGCGTGCACTCTCAAGCTTAAAAGAGGAGCGCGTTGAGGCGAGCAAAATCTTAAAAGGCCCAGCGATTAAACATGAAGATGACAAAAGAGCGATTATTGATGCCATTAAAAACGCGCTGTATTGCAGCAAAATTTGCGCGTATGCACAAGGTTTTCAGCTGATTGATAAAGCACAAGTGGCTTATAACTGGAAACTTAATTTTGGTGAGCTAGCGCAAATTTGGCGTGGTGGCTGTATTATTCGTGCGCGCTTTTTGCAAAAAATTACCGAAGCTTATGCACTTAACTCACGTTTAAAAAACTTGATGCTAGACCCATACTTCACCAAAGCCATGAACGACGGCCAAGCGGGATGGCGTAAAGTGATTGCCTTAGCCGTAACCAACGGTATACCCGCACAAGGCTTTAGTGCGGCGATGGCGTATTACGACGGTTACCGCAGTGCTGATTTACCAGCTAACTTATTGCAAGGTCAACGTGATTATTTTGGCGCACATACCTATGAGCGTAAAGATCAACCGCGCGGTCAGTTCTATCATTTAGATTGGCCAGAAGCAGATCGTCCACAGCTGGTAGTTGAATGAGTCTAATAGACTAAATGATTAGATTTTTTGTAAATTAATATTGAGTGGGTGACGAAACGTCGCCCACTTTTTATTTGAAACTACTGGTTAAAACTTACTAACTACCGCAATCTACAAAAATGTTTTTGCTAAACGCAGTCGCCAAACGCTTCTAAAAATCGATTAAAACTTTGTGCTTTACTTAGATTACCCGATTTAGTCTCTGCCGATTTAATCTCGTTATCTTCAATTTCTTGAATCAGTACTGGGTTAAAATTTTTGTTTACTAACTCAATTTTTACTGCTTGTTTTACATGTGTCGCTTGCATCATATTTTCCTTTTGGGAGTTAAATCTACTGGAATCGTGTTCCTGTAGTTTGGTGTATCATCTATCAAAAAAATTCAATCTTTCCTAACTTTAGCTGAACAATCATGAAAATCATTACATTTTGATGATTAACGCGCTAAAGCTGTTGTGGAATACACAAAAAATAATTATTCCATGTTTGAATATAAGCAACACTTGTACCAAGCTTATAAATAAGCAAAATTTAGTGATTAAAAATACGCCAAAGCTGTTCAAATCGCCGTAAAATAACAGCCTTTAGCGTAAAGCAATAGCAAATGAAAATTTTGATCAATGGCAATATCAAGCAGTTTAATGGCGAAAATATGACCATTTCTGCCTTAGTAGTGACACTAAATTTAGTTGGCAAGCGTTTGGCGATTGAAAAAAATGGTGAAATTGTGCCGCGTAACCAGTTTGATGCGGTATTGTTGAGCGATGGCGATAAACTAGAAATTGTGGGCGCCGTTGGCGGTGGTTAAAAGCGTGGAGGGTAATGAAGAGAACCATATGAATGACGATTTAATTATTGCAGGTAAAGCGTATCAATCACGTTTATTAGTAGGAACAGGTAAATATAAAGATTTCACCGAAACACGTGCGGCGATTGATGCTAGCGGCGCGCAAATTGTGACCGTGGCGATTCGCCGCACCAATATTGGCCAAACGGCTGGCGAACCTTCATTGTTAGAATACCTGCCACCTGAAGAATTTACCTATTTACCTAACACCGCAGGTTGCTATTCAGCAGATGATGCGGTGCGCACACTGCGTTTAGCGCGTGAGTTATTAGATGGTCACAAGCTGGTTAAGCTTGAAGTGCTGGGCGATCCGAAAACCTTATTTCCAAACGTCATTGAAACTATTGCAGCCGCAAAAACCTTGGTAAAAGATGGTTTTGACGTGATGGTATACACCTCGGATGACCCAATTATCGCCAAGCAGCTAGAAGAGATTGGTTGTTGTGCGGTGATGCCATTAGCCTCGCTAATCGGCTCGGGTATGGGAATTTTAAACCCGTGGAATTTACAAATTATTATCGAAAATGCAAAAATACCCGTTCTGGTAGATGCTGGTATTGGTAGCGCCGCCGATGCAGCCGTTGCAATGGAGCTTGGCTGCCATGGCGTGTTAATGAATACCGCAATTGCAGGCGCGCGCGACCCGGTAATGATGGCAGGCGCTATGAAAAAGGCCATTGAAGCAGGTCGTGAGTCTTATTTAGCAGGCCGTATGGCGAAAAAACTTTACTCTGCCGCACCAAGCTCTCCTACAACTGGCATGATTAGCTAACATGATTGACGCTAAAAAATATGCATTTTCTGTCAGGGTGCTAACCGCATATTTGTCTGATCAATCTAACCCAGATACTAATCAATATGCCTTTGCCTACACGGTGGCCATTCGCAATATTGGTAATATCGCCGCGCAGCTAATTAGCCGTCATTGGATTATTACCGATGCCAACAACCATGTGCATGAGATAAAAGGCCTTGGTGTAGTTGGCGCGCAGCCATTATTACAACCGAATCAACAGTTTGAGTACACCAGTGGCAGTGTGTTGGCCACGCCAGTTGGCAGCATGCGAGGTCCCTACACAATTGTGGCCGAAGATGGTACTTTTTTTGATGCAGTGATTGAGCCGTTTACCCTAGCAGTACCCCAAATACTTAATTAGAGATGCAGAGCTAGGCAACTAAATGAAAAAGTGTTTTATTTTAATTTGCGTGCTGTTACTCAGTGTGTCGTGCGCAAAACGTAACGTGAGGCCAGTGGCTGCAAGCTGCGATTGTACCAATCAAAACAGTCAGCAAAACAGTGGTAATAATTTACCGATTACAACCCCCGAAATGCTCCCAAACAATACCGAAATAAAACCTGTAACACCAGATTACGCGCTATTAAAGCCTGCAAAATGGGAGGATATTGATGGTTTAACCAGTGATAATTTAAGCGCAGCTTGGCCTGCATGGCTACAAAGTTGCAGCACACTAAAAAATAAACAGCAAAACAATCAAGCGCAGTGGCAAGCGGCATGTAGCGCAGCAAGCCAACTTAACAAACCAGATACTGCCGCAGTAATTGCTTACTTGACTGATAATTTTAATGTATATGCAACTACTAATCAGGATGGTACGGATAGCGGTATGATTACAGGCTATTACGAGCCACTGCTTAGAGGTAGCCGCACAAAGTCTAGCCAATACCCTTATCCGCTTTATAAGCAGCCTGCGGATTTAATTACGGTTGAGTTGGCTGAAGTTTACCCTGAGCTAAAAGGTAAACGCGTACGCGGCAAATTAGTCGGTAACAAACTTGTACCATATGCCACACGCGCTGATATTGAAGCGGCAGCATCCCCTTTAGCAGGCAACGAACTCATATGGATAGACGATATTATTGATGGGTTTTTCTTACAGGTCCAAGGTTCTGGATTGGTGCAGCTTAATAATGGCCAGAAAATGCACGTGGGGTATGCCGACCAAAATGGCCAAGCTTACAACTCAATTGGTCGTGTTTTAATTGAGCGCGGTGAGCTGACGAAAGACCAAGCATCGATGCAGGGTATTAAAAACTGGGCACGCAATAACCCTACTAAGCTGCGCGGTCTGCTAAACGCGAATCCAAGTTATGTGTTTTTTAAAGAGCTACCAGCAGGTTTAAGTGGCCCATTAGGCGCACTAGGGGTACCTTTGAGCGCAGAGCGCAGTGTGGCAATAGACCCAAAATATGTACCGCTTGGTGCGCCAATATTTTTATCCACCACACAACCCAATAGCTCAAGCGCGCTTAAACGCTTAATGGTAGCGCAAGACACAGGTGGTGCAATTAAAGGCGGTGTGCGGGCAGATTATTTTTGGGGCGCAGGCGATGCGGCTGGTAAGCAAGCAGGCAGCATGAAGCAGCAAGGTAAGATTTGGGTGTTATTGCCAAAAGATTTTCAATTTTCCAAATAATTTAAAGGCAAATAAAAGGGCGCATAAAGCACCCTTTTTTGTAACAAAAACAAATAATTATTTGTTCATTACGTACATTGTAACTTCAAAACCGAAACGCATTTCAGTAGCAGCTGGTGTTGTCCACATAATAATCTCCTTAGGTTAAAATTCGTTCGCCTTGTTTTCACAACTGCATAACGTGAATGGAATAATACGCCCAGGCCAAAATATTAAGCTATATAAACTGCTTAAATGCACCTAATGATTTTCATTAGATTTTTGGTGTTTACCTTTAGCTTCTACCAATAGCGCATGCAACATTTCGGCTGACAAGCCATGTAATACTAGCCGATAACCTGCAGACCAAGTGGCAGGCACCACCATCGGGGCTATTGCCTAGAGGGTTTAAGCTGAACTGAGCCATACCTACTAGAAGCTAAATCGCTCGAAATAAGCGGATTTAATCGCGTTTAATTTTTCCTTAAGTTTCCATTTATAATAGCTTGATGCAAATAAAAAAACCAACACTCAAGCACTTACTATATTTTCTTTTCTCGCTGTGGGTCATATTTGTGCTTTGGTATGCGCGCGGGTATTTTTTTGATGAGACTCCCGACAAAGGCAGAGAAGATTTCTATGCGCACACTGACAGCTTAATCCCAGATGTAGCGAATGCTGCTATTGGCGTTGCAGGCCTAGACGCGCCTGAAAATATCGATATTATCCAGCGCGGCCGTTATGTTCAGGATTTAATCGAGCGCTCTTTCGACTTGGATAATCACGACTTATCTCAAAAGAAACTTGATGCAATGCCCAAACTTGCGTTTGTTGGATTAGAGAAAGCAGACGAAATTGCTTGCAACCAGCCAGCGGCCATACAGTATGACTTAGAGCAATGCATCAACTCGACCAAGGCAATCCAGTTGTTAGAACAAAACAAAGTTCTGCTTAATCGATATTTAAGCCTACTGAAATTAATAGATTGGCAAGGTACTTTAACTAATGGACAGTTGCTCATCAATTTAAACAAGTTGCTCTCAATGCAGATTAGGCTGCTTGCTACACAAGAAAAATGGCAAGAGGCTTACCAACTTTGGCGAGACAATCATGTGTTTATTGGGCGCGTGTTAAGTCATGAAAACTCAGCAATAGGACACGCAGTTTTCTTAGTAAACCAAGGCTTGAATTTAAACTCATTAGAATTTTTACTTTACGAAAATCCTGAAATTGGGTTAGCGCATACGGTAGAGTTGGATGCTTTACTTACGACTAGAGGGTTAGCTCCATACAACCTTAAAGGTATGACACGGGGCGAATATGCTTTTTTTGACAAAAACTTGCTGAAAAGAAAAGAAGTGGCTAAAACTTTGCATGTTGAGTATATTCGTAATCGCATATACCGTGTTCATCTTGAATTTTTACAAAAAGCTCAATTGCCGGCAAGCACGTTAAGTGAAAGTCGCCTTGAGTTGGCAGATAAATATTCCCCTTCAACAACTAACATTCTACTCAGAACGGCTCTTCCACATGGCTTAAGCAATTTGATTGTGAGTCAGTTTATACAAGGCAAGGGAAGAGAGTTGTTACTAGTTGAGAGTATGCATAGTAAAAATGCGTTGATGAGTTTGCTTAATTTAAATGTAAAAATTCACCAGCAAAATATCAGTAAAAATCGAGCACAAGCGTTTTTGAATCAGGCTGGTAAAGAATATGAATGCCCTTTTACCGCACGACCTATGACCTATGATGCAAAGATGAAAAAGATTTACTGTGAAAATCCTGAAACTAAGGCGAGGGTTGCAGAAGTTAGGTTGCAGACAAACAAGCAGTCTATCGCTAGAAGCTTATCGAAAATTTTCATCAAATAGCCAATTGGCGCCTTTTTTCCTGCACCAAAATTGCGTGTAACATTTCAGACGAAAGCCCATGTAACACTAAGCGATAACCAGCTGACCAAGTGGCTGGCAACACCATTGGTGTGTTTATTATTCACGAGAATCAGCCCTTCTGATTTGTTGAGCTAAAATTGTTATAACACTGATACTTAGCGTTTCACCCAAGTTAAAAACGTGCGGAAATACTCAGGTTGGCGCATGCATAAGTAAACGGTCACAATTACATTTAGCATTGCTGTGGCTAAAAACAATTGTGGTATTGAATAACCTTGTTTAAAAATTAAAATTGAAAACCCAGCAGATGCGACCATAAACAGCGCATTCATAATATTGTTAGCAGCAATCACTCGCGATTGATAGGTTTTATCAACTCGGGTTTGAATCAGCACATATAGCGGCACAATGTAAAAACCGCCAAATAGACCGATGAGCCCAATATCACCCAGCAAACGCCAATTTGTCCAGTTTAAATGTCCATCTGCAGTATGATAATTTCGCGCAATAAACGTCTGAAAATCAAAAAAGCATTTATAGCTGCAACTGTCGTGCAAACTACTTGCAGAAAAATACAAATCTGCGCCAAATGCAGTTAAGCCAATTGCACCAAACAGTACTAAACCCAACTCTAGTTTGCCTTTAGAGAGTTTTTCGCACAGCAGCGAGCCAAGCCCAATGCCAATCGAAAACACGCTTAACAGCAAAATAAACACACCCTCGTCACCATATAATACCTCTTTAGCAAGGTTTGGAAACTGTGCCAGCAAGGTCGCGCCAAAAAACCAAAACCAAGAAATAGCCACAATTGCTAACCAAATTTGCTGGCTTGCCCAAATTAATTTGACGTTTTTAATGGTCTCTGTAATCGGATTCCAGTTGATAATGAGTGCGCCATCGGCTGCTGGCGTATTGGGCACGCCGCGGCTAGTGTTGTAGCCTAAAACTGCAATCAACAAAATAGTGATGCTAGTAAAAATTGCATGATTCGCCGCAGTTGCCAGCCACGCACCTAGCACTTGACCCAGTAAAATTGCTACAAAACTGCCCATCTCCACCATGCCATTGCCACCAATGAGTTCATGCTCTTTTAAATGCTGTGGCAAGTACGAGTATTTCACTGGCCCAAATAGCGTAGAGTGCATGCCCATCATAAATAAAGCTGAGGCAAGCAGCCAAATGTTGTGTAGAAAAAAACCGCTGCTAGCAAACAGCATAATGCCGATTTCAAACACTTTTACGAGACGAATAATTTGTGATTTTTCATATTTATCGGCGATTTGCCCTGCGGTGGCGGAGAATAAAAAGAAGGGCAAAATAAATATGCCTGGCAGCACTGTCGCCAACATGGCGCCATTCATATTGCCCAAACTTGCTGCATGAAATGCCACCAAGGTGATGAGTGCAGTTTTAAACACATTATCGTTAAACGCACCCAAAAATTGAGTAAAAAAGAAGGGGCGAAAACGTTGTTCTTTTAGCAGCTGAAATTGATTGCTCATAAGCCTCTTTCTTTATGGCAATAGCCTTTTAAGCCATTGATTTCTGTAAATAAACAATGCATCATCGGTATGACCTGCACCTTTTACCCATTCTATTTTTGCTTTACCTCGCGCGTGTTCCACTAGCATTTTTGCGCGTGCTGGTTTAATGAGCTGATCTTGATCACCATGAATAAGGTAAATAGGTTGTTGAATAGCGCTGACCCACGCATCGGTATTCATCGGGTAGCGCGTCAGCAGACTCACTGGCACAATACGTGGTAATTTATCGTTAGCGACATTGGTTAAAGAATCGTAAGCAGCAACTAAGTACACAGGATTTTGCTGATGGTGCGCGGCGATAGATAGCGCAACGCCTGTGCCGATGGAATAGCCAAAAATAAAGATTTTCTCTGGCTTTTCTTGCCCAGCCAGCCACTGATAAGCACTTTCTGCATCACTCAGCAAATCAGCTTGGCTAAACCAGCAATCAGTCGAGCGACCGTAACCCGCGTAATCCCAGGCCATTAGATTGTAACCCAGTGCGTGAAACGCATAGGCGTAATCGTTAATGCTGGCAAGGCTTTCACCATTACCATGGTTCATCATAATGGTGCCTTTAGCATTTTTAATACGCCAAATGGCAACGTTGATTTTGCCACAGTTGCCAGCAATTAAGGCTTGAGTTTGGCTATCGCCTGCCGTGGGCTGCCAATTAGCTGGTACAGCTTGCGCATATTGTGCAGGAAACAGCATAGACTTTTGTTTATAGTAAATAAGTGCGCACGCGGCAACACATAAGGTTAGCAAACACAATAATAGCCGTTTTATTAATACCATTTAGCTGGTTTTTCTTTAAAACTTTTCTTGAAAAAAGTGTTTAGTTTCAAATACGCTATTGGCAAAACCTACGCCATCCAATTTAATCAGCCGCTTTACCGCAAAATCAAACATCAAGGGGTTGTATGCTTTAACTTGTTGCAAAAACGGCAAGTGTTCTGCTTCTAGCAAATCCATTTGGAGGAGTTGCTCAGTGTTAATCAATGGGAAAATACCTGGCAATGGATAATCTGACCCGTTTAACAAGCGGCTGTGCCAATCGCTGCGCTGTAATATCGGCTTAATTGCAGCGGCGTGGTTGATAAGCGTGAGCGCGGAAATTTCGCCAAAGGCCAACTGCTTGTAATCGGGCGTGTCCATAATACGCGTAAATAGGCTTAAGCTTTTAACACGCTTATTGCCATTATCCGTGTCCTCATCATGGCCTTCGCTTGCACAGTGCGCCAATACTACACGCACGCCGTTATCTAGCGCGCGCCGCATACGCAGCGGATTGCCATGTGCTTGGTTGCCACCTTGCACTGCACTTTCTGCACCCGTGTGGCTAATAATTGGCATATTTAGCGCTGCAGCTTTTTTATAAAAAGCATCGCACTTGGGTGAGGCAGGGTCTATTCCCATGCCAGATGGTAGCCACTTAATGGCGCGTGCGCCTTGCGCCTTGGCGGTCTCCAGCGCATCTACTGCGTCTGGCCTATATGGGTGAATGCTGCAAACCCATTCAAACTGTTGTGAGTGCTTACTTGCAACTTTCGCCGCGTATTCATTAGGAACATAAAAAATAGATTGCTTTTTTATTGGCCTACCTTTTGCGTCTCTAAACCAATCAAACGCAAATAGCATGCTTTTAAAGCCGGCTGGCATCTCGCTAGTGATTTGTGCCAAGCGCGCCACATAACTATTGTCAACATTGCCCTGTGTTGTGCAACCGCCGTTCATATAAAAATGCTTTTGCGTTTTTAAAATAGGGTGCCAAATGCTATTCATATTTGGATTAAACCACGGATTTAGTTTACTTTCTTGCGGATGCGAATCGCCAGTGCCAACCAAATGCACATGGCAATCCCATACTTGAGCACTGTGAATACCTGCCCAAATTTCTTGCATCAATGGGTGGGTTTTTAAGTCATCGGGCAAACCACCTAAGCACGGGTTAGTGAAACCCGCATCTGGCCAAAATTTTGAGCCTGCAATGGCAATACTACTCACCGCTAGCGTGCCGATACTAACGCTGGCACCGAGCAAAAACTGTCTGCGATTCATTATTGAATAAAGCCTTTAAATTGTGCGCTTTGTGTGTTTGGCACGTCTGTAGGCACATCGCCTTTTACCAGCTGATTGTACAAAGCCAAACCATTTTCATCGTGAGTTGCATCAAAAACCAGCTTACCATCATGTGCAAATAACACCACTGCCAATGGGCTACTTGCATCGCCAGCCTGCATAGCGACATCATCTGGTGTAATGGCAAAGCTACCCAGCACGCGCTTAGTAACAAAATCGATTTGTGGATACACGATATAAACTAGCTCAGAACACACAATGGTTTCGGTTGTATTCACATCAAAATTAAAATCGTATTGTTTGCCCAAATTACCCAGCGCTAAGTTCACAGCATCAAGCCGCGCCTCAATTGAAAGATACTTAGGGCGCAAAATCGCAACATCGTCGATATTCATAAACGCCTGCAAAGTATCTAGCTGCACACCATTGCGTAAAGCCTCAACCACTACGTGGCCAGATTCAATATGGGCAAGATTTTTTTGTACGAAAGCTAAATTGATTGCGCCTAATTCACGTAATTGATCGGCCGTGCCTGTGTAGATAGCTGCATGCCCAAAATGGCCAGGTATACTTTTATCAGTCAGCGTAAAAGGTGTTTTTTCTAGCAAAATATCGCCTGGCTGCAACTGCGCTTGCAGTGCTTGTAATACTGCAGTGTCATTTTTTAGTTTTCCATCACGCCAGCGTACCAAGCCCATGGTGTTGCCCACAGTTTGCGAGGCTCTAAACTTAATACGCTGCAACCCATGGCCTGATATGCCCACCACGCTTTTTGCAGCCTTTACTGGCAAAATGACAATTTCTTTAAAGACATTAGCGCCATTTAATTTGTGCAGCGACGAGCTTTGCGCAATATAGGCGTAAAGAGATTGAATGCCTGCCGCACTGTATGGTATTTGCGCCTCAATCGCAGGCTTATTATCGTTAAAATATTGCACCGCATCATTCATGGCTTTGCGGTATTCTGGGTTGGCCGCACGCATGTTTGATAAATTATAAAAGCCGCTATTTAGACCAAGTTCAGGGTAACTTTCATTGAGCTTATCGCGCAGTACTGGGTTGTTTTCAAACGCCTCGCGCATAGCTTTGTTGTTGTCATACAAGGTAATGCCCGCTGCCATACCAATGATAATTTCTGCCATGCGCTCGTTATCGGTCAATTGGCTATCGACGCGGTAAAGCGCGCCGCGATGTCGCAATGCTTGGTCAAACAAACCATCGCGCATTTCATTAGCCTGTGCCAGTGCACGCGCCAACCGCAGATTATAAGTAGAAGGTAGCGCGCCATTATGCTCTGCAATGGCTCGATTCGATTCATCAACAAAGCCTGGCAACAATGCGCGTAAACGCTGCGCTCTATCAATTAAACTCATCACACGTAGTGCGTCTCGTTCTTGCAGCTTGTTAATTATCGCAGCTTGGCTAATTGTTTCAGTAACCGTTTCGGCAATTGCTAGGCCGCTTACAACCATTAACAGCAAGCTTATGCCAGCTACTTTAAAACTAATGTGTTTATGCATTTATGCCGCTTCTGCTAATTGTTTTAAAGTGACGTAATCAGTTTTGCCTGTGCCTAATAGTGGAATTTCTTCTACGACTATTAATTTTCTAGCCACTGCCAACTCAGGCAAACCAAGATTTTTAGCAACAATTTGCAAATCTTCACGTTTTAATTTTTTATCAGTGGTAAATAAAACAATACATTCGCCACGTTGCGTATCGCAGATAGCGCTTGCGGCATGTTCCTTATCTGGCGCGGCAGTATTGGCGACTTGCTCAACTACTTCAAGCGATACCATCTCCCCTGCAACCTTTGCAAAGCGTTTAACACGGCCTTTAATATGCACAAAACCTTGTGCATCAACTTCGACGATGTCACCAGTGTTATACCAACCATCTACTGGTGGCTTTAGCACGCCAGGCGCATCATATAAGTAATAGCCTTTCATGACGTTCTCGCCTTTTACATGTAGCAAACCACCATTTTCTATGCCAGGCACCGCTTCTAGCTTATGTTCCAAGCCAGGTACTAACTGGCCAACACTGCCATTTAAATTGGCCATTGGTGTATTAATCGAAATGCCAGGCGCGCATTCAGTTGCTCCGTAAGCCTCTAGAATACGAATGCCAAATTTTTCTTGATAGGTTTTGCGTACTTCGTCATTGAGTTTTTCTGCACCTGCTACAACAAGTCTAAGCTTATAAAAATCGTAAGGATGCGCGAATTTGGCATAGTTAGCTAAGAATGTACTGGTAGCAAAAAAGATGGTGCAGCCACGGTCGTAAATGAGCTCGGGTATCACCTTATATTGCAAAGGTGATGGAAATACGTTGATTTTAATGCCGTTGAGTAGTGAGATGAGTGAGCCAGTAAAGCCAAACGAGTGAAACACTGGCAATACCATCATCATTTTATCGGTAGGGTTAAAATCTAACACCGCAGCAATTTGTGCAACATTGGCTAAAATGCTCTTATGCGAATGTACTACCCCTTTAGGCTTGCCCTCGCTACCCGATGTAAACAGTACCACTGCTGGGTCTTCTGGACGCTGACTATCCATTGCCGCACGCGGGTAGTGCAAGGCGTATCCCATTAACCAAGCGCGATCTAACATACCAAAATTGGCACGTAAATCTTCTAAATACACAATATTTAAATTTTTAAAATTTGCGACTACGTCTTCAAGACCTGCCGCTTCAATAAATTTGTGTGATGTAATCACCGTTTTAATATTGGCTGCAATACAAGCGTTTTGCATGCCCGCCGTGCCAGAGGTGTAATTGAGCATAGCGGGCACACGGTTAAATGCATTCATGCCTAAAATAAGCGCCAGTGTGTTAGTAATATTGGGCATTAGCACAGCAACAGTCTCTTTTGGGCTGGTTACTTTTGTGGCTATTCTGCCTAAAGCCAAGCTTTTTTTAAGCAAGTCTTGATAAGTCTCTTCCGTTTCGTTTAAGTCTTCAATCAACTTATAGTTGCTACCGTATCGATCGACGGCATCTAAATATGCCTCAAAAATAGTACGGCTTTTTTGTGCTTGAAACAGCATTTTTTGCATCACGCTACGCATTCCCTCGCCCGCAATGCGTCGTCTTTGCTTGGCCGTAGGAAAGCTATGGTGAGATGGCTTGGGCATTACCACGCTAGTGGTTGGCATAATGCTAAGCGTCACTTTTGGGTGCAGTTTTCTGGGGTGGTGGCTAGATAATCGCCCAAAATACGATTGGGCTGCGCCATCAATACGCACGGGTAAAATCGTCGCTCCCGTTTTTGCGGCCACAAAACCTGGGCCATCGTATACCTTCATCAGGGCACCTGTTAGCGTGATACGCCCTTCGGGGAAAATCACCACGTTGTGACCAGACTCAAGCAATTTAATGACTTTTTTCATGGCATATGGACTAGCTGGGTCTACCGCCAGGTGGGGCGTTAACCGTAAAAATTGCCTAAACCACCAATTTTTTAATACCGTGGTGTGTACTACAAAAGTCGCTTTTTTTGGTATAAACAAGCCTAGCAATAAGCCATCCAAAAATGATTCGTGATTGGCAACAATCAGTAATCGGTCTTCAGGCGGAACGTTTTCTAGACCACGCACTTCTACACGAAATAGAATTTTGCTAATAAAACGTAATAGGCTTGCTAACATTCCAACTCCCTTAAATTCGCTTACTTAAATTGCGTTTTGCTTAGATTTCACTTTTTATGTAGTCTAAAACATTTTTAATCTGGGTGGTGATGTGTAACTTGTTCACCCAAAAAAATACTTCTTTGCCTACTTTTTCACTACTGAGTGCGCCGCTAGCGTGCAGAATTTTTAAATGGTGCGTAACTGCCGTGCGACTTAGTTTAGAGCTTGCCACTATTTGCAGAATATTAAGTCGCTCGCCTGCCTCAAACGCCAACAAAATGCGCTGCCGCTGCTCATCTCCCAAGGCAACGAACAATTCAGAAATATTTTTCCACTCAATTGGAATTTCAACAATTTGTTTCATAACTATATAATTAGTTATTTAGTTATGTTTGTCAACATTTATTTTCTAGATTTATTTTTAACCATCATACAACAGTCAAAACGGTAGGCGAAAAAAAACGGGTGCATACGCACCCGTTTTAACAAAACAATTAATACTTATGAATGATATGCACGTTCGCCGTGTTCTGTTGTATCTAAGCCTTCGCGCTCAGATTCTTCAGATACACGAATGCCAATCAACACATCAACAATTTTAAGTGCAATGTATGACACCACTGCAGATAACACGATGGCAGTAACCACTGCGTAAAGTTGTGCTGTCATTTGTGCTGCAAAGTCGTATGCGCCTACTTTATTAGCCACGTAGTCATAAACGCCCATACCACCTAAAGCTGGGTTTACAAATACGCCAGTTGCTAACGCACCAAACACACCACCCATGGCATGCACACCAAATACATCTAGTGCATCGTCATAACCAAACATGTATTTTACTTTTGATACAAAGAAATAGCAGATTGGTGAAACTAACAAGCCAATGATAATGCCACCCATTGGGCCTACAAAGCCGCACGCAGGTGTAATAGCAACCAAGCCAGCAACCGCGCCAGAAGCCGCGCCCAACATAGATGGTTTTGATTTATGGAACCACTCAACCGCCATCCAAGAAATAGTGGCTGCGCCCGCTGCAAGCATCGTATTTAAGAATGCTAATGCAGCGTAGCCATTTGCCTCTAAGTTAGAGCCTGCGTTAAAACCAAACCAGCCCACCCATAGTAAAGCTGCCCCTACCATAGTCAATGTCAAACTGTGAGGTGTCATGGCTTCTTTACCGTAGCCGATACGTTTGCCTAAAACACATGCGGCCACTAAACCAGCAACACCAGCATTAATATGTACCACTGTGCCGCCTGCAAAGTCTAGCGCGCCTTTAGCCCATAACCAGCCAGCATTGCCTAACACTGTAGTTAGTGAAGCTGCATCAGTAATTGCGTCTGGGCCGTCCCAATACCAAACCATGTGTGCCATTGGTAAGTAAGAAAATGTAAACCACAGCACCATAAACATTAATACGGCTGAAAATTTCATACGCTCTGCAAATGCACCAATAATTAAGGCTGGAGTAATTGCAGCAAAAGTTAATTGAAACGCAACAAAAACAAGCTCTGGGATATAAACGCCTTTGCTGAATGTTGCTGCAATTGAATCTGGTGTAATGCCTGCCAAAAACGCTTTGCTTAAGCCACCAACGAATGGGTTACCACCAGAGAATGCAACGCTATAGCCGTATAAAGCCCACAAAACGCCCATTAGCGAGAAAATAACAAATGTTTGCATCAATACAGATAACATGTTTTTTTGACGCACTAAGCCACCGTAAAACAAGGCCAAGCCTGGAATCGTCATTAGCGTAACCAATGCGGTTGCAATCAACATCCAAGAGGTATCGCCTTTATTGGGCACTGGCGGTGCAGCCGCCGCAGGCGCGGCAGCTGGAGCAGCCGCTGTAATAGCTGCTGCAGCGGCATCGACTACAGGTGCAGCTACTACGTCTGCCGCTTTTTCAGTCTTGCTGGCAGCTTCGGTTGCAACCGGGGCCACATCTTCTGCAAATACAATGTTAGCACCCAGCAAGCCAAAACCTAGGGTGGCCGCAAGTGCTAATGTCGATAGTAATTTCTTCATCACATTCTCCTTATAATGCATCTGGGCCGGTTTCACCGGTGCGGATGCGATAAACTTGTTCTAAATTGAAGACAAAAATTTTGCCATCGCCAATTTTGCCAGTTGCAGCCGATTTCTCAATAGCATCAACCACTTGATCTAACATATCGTCTTTAATCGCCACTTCTAATTTAACTTTTGGCAAAAAATCCACCACGTATTCAGCGCCGCGATACAACTCAGTGTGGCCCTTTTGGCGGCCAAAGCCTTTTACCTCGGTCACAGTGATGCCTTGCACACCAATATTGGATAAGGCCTCACGCACTTCGTCAAGTTTGAATGGCTTGATAATTGCAGATACAAATTTCATCGCTAACCCCCTTAATGTTTCACAAACAAAATAAAAAGTACACTTAGCATTAGCAAAGCGCGTGCCAACAAATATTATTATAATAATCAATAAGATATCTAATAAATAATCCATACAGTTTTTGTGAAATAGCCTATAAAATCTGCTAAACTGCTACAAAATGAAAAGGAATAGCCATGTTCAACTCGCCATTTATTACTGATTTATCTAATAAAATCAATGAGATAATAAAATCAAGCCCACTGTCTGATGTCGAAAAGAATATAAATGCACTAATTCAGGGCGCATTCACCAAAATGGAGCTTGTTTCGCGCGAGGAGTTTGACGTGCAGGCCGAAGTATTGCGCAACACGCGTGAACAGCTTGTAAAACTAGAGGCAAAACTGGCTGATTTAGAAGAAAAGTTAAACGCATAATGAGCCAAATATGAGTTTGGCTGTGCTCTACAGCCGTGCGCTAAGCGGTATGGATGCGCCCGAGGTGGTTGTAGAGGTGCATCTAGCCAATGGCTTGCCTAGCTTCACGATTGTTGACATAGTCTTACATTAATTGATAATGTATGTATTATGCCAACCGCCTATAGCTATGTAAGGTTCTCTACGCCTGAGCAAATCAAGGGCGACTCAATTAGACGTCAAGTAGAACTGTCTCAAAATTATGCAGAAACCCATGGTTTAACCTTGGATGACTCGCTTCAATTAACAGATTTAGGTGTATCTGCTTTCAATAGTGCTAATGCTGCCACAGGCAAGTTGGGTCTATTCATATCAGCTATAGAAAGTGGTGCAGTCAAAGCAGGATCATATTTGCTTGTAGAGTCCTTGGACCGCTTATCACGAGCTGAAATAATGACAGCTCTCAACCAGTTCACCAGCATAATCTCAAAAGATATATCGATTGTGACACTGGCTGACAATCGGGTTTACACCAAGGACAGCATTAATGACATCGGCAATTTGATGTATAGCTTAATGGTGATGTCCAGAGCGCATGAAGAGTCATTAACCAAATCTAGGCGCTTGAGTGCAGCTTGGGAAAATAAACGTCAAAAAGCACGCGATAGCGGCCATAAACTTACTAAAACTTGTCCAGCTTGGGTCGAGTTGAAAAATGACGTATTTCACATCATTCCAGAACGTGTTGAAGTAGTACAAAAAATATTTCAAATGGCATTGGATGGATTGGGTTACGTATCAATTGGGAAGCGCCTCAATTTGGTGCATACCAAAACTTTTGATGCAGGTGGAAAAACATCAAATGGCTGGTATACGTCCTATGTGGTGCGTATTCTTAAAAATCCTTCAGTTTTTGGTCAGTTCACACCACATATATATGTTGATGGTAAACGGGTGCCTCAAGAGCCAATTGAAAACTACTTCCCTGAAGTGATTAGCCAACAAGATTACTATGCTGTTCAAGCAGCAATTACCTCTCGAAGAGGTAAAGGCGGTGAAGTTGGCAAGCGAGTTAATATTTTCGCAAACATTCTAAACTGTGGGAAATGCGGTGATAGTGCTATTAGACTTAATAAATCTGGTAAACAAGCCAGTTTAGACAAATATTATAAATGGGTAGCAGTGGTATGTAATTCTGGGAGGCGTGGAGTCACAGATTGCGGTCATCACCCTTGGAAGCTAGATGAACTAGAAAAGGCAATACTTGATGAGTTGTCTGAATTAGACATTGATTCAATCTTAGACAATAAAGCAAAAGATCAAAGTTTGAAAATGTTGCAGCAAAACATTCAATCGCTGAATGAACAAATAACGACAATTCAAAATCAACGAACACGATTAGTAGATGCGCTAGCAGATGGCGACACTGGATTAAGTGCAATTACAGACCGCATTCGTAACCTTACGAAACAAGAGCAAGATTTATCCGATGCCAAGGAAATACTGACTCAGGAATATGATGGTGAATCGCATCGACTAGGTGCTATGACCAGAAGTGTAGATGAAATTAAACGACTAACAGATCAGCTAGATGACAATGATGTGCGTATAAAGCTGCAAACAGAGGTCAGAAGGCTAGTAGACAAGGTTGTGCTACATTTTAAAATCAAGAAATTTGTCATTTACTATCACAAGCCGAAAATGGTTGTTAAGTTTAAAAATGGAAAATCTATATTATTCACAGAGTCAGATGGTGATTTCGATGATGATCTTGATCTAACAGGTTTAATAGGGGACTAACAAAAATTAAAGTTTAAAAGTCACTAAACATGCGGGGTATACATCATTTTATAGAAGATAAAAAAGTTATGGGGACCGAAGGTTGCAAGACAGCAACCATATAGCGCGAAATGGGTATCAATAAATTTTGTCTACTAATTAAAGTCTACTAAAGCTGTTAAAGCATTACCACGACAAAACACAGCACCATTAGGATAGTGCGTAGTATTTGTGTTTGGGTTGTACATACCAAGATAATGTCCATTTAACTCGTATATTCTTTGATAGTCGTTAGACTCAATTCTAATTCGTGCTAAATTTTTGCCATTTCTATCTTTAATCCAATTGTCAGCCATAAGATCTTTTTCTTTTTAATAATATCAATTACAGCATCCATCAGAGAGTATTAAAAGACAACGAAAATAGACGAAAAAAAGCCTGCTTATATAAGCAGGCTTTTTTAATTTACACATTTATTATTACGCAGCAATTTGAACGTTTTCTTGATTGGCGCTAACTGAATTTTCCAGTGATTTATCGTCAATTATCTCAACGCGTATTGATCTTTTTGCAAGGACTTCCGTACAAACGTCAGTCATCTCAACGCGCCAATAATCTTTGCCATTTGACCTCTGTTTTTTAAAGCCTAATTGTTTTAAGCGTTTACCCAAAACAATATTGTTGACCAATTCATACCCGTAAGTGTTGCAATATTTACGATACAGATCATAGAGTGATGCAGGTCTAACACCTTTATTTGTGTTGTCAGGAAGTAAAGCATCATCGGCAAACATCTTAATAAAATCGGAGTCTTTGCGATATTGTTCAGAAGCGGTTTGTGATGAGCTGGGCACTATAAAATGTCCGCGAGCTTGTAAAGCTCTCAAACCATTAACCGCCATTGCGAAAATACCTGCCAATTCAGCTCTAAGTTTTGAAGAAAGCTCTAAATCCATTTCATCAGCGGTAAAGTTTCTATTAAACTTCAGCATTATTAAGCGACGGAAAAACGCGTGAGTCACATCATTTAACTTGGGCAAATGGTTAGTTGCCAGCATGATTCGTGTGTAAGGAATAAACGTAAACGGATGTTCATATTTACGTTCAGCTTCAATCGTATCACCACTCACAATTTGCTTAAGGATGCCATCATCCATTACAGTGTTCTCGTTGATTTCAGAGCTTGTTAGTAAAAGCTTGCCATCTAACTCAGCAAGTGCACGACGATTACCAAGTCGTTCAATTGGCGCGCTGTAGACATTTTCTAGGCCCACTAATTCAGGCATCAATTTAAGTAATACAGATTTGCCATTACCGCCTTCACCCACGCAGACGACGAATTTCTCATAGCTAGTGTCTGGTATAAGGCAAAGACCAAGCCATTCAATTACAAATTGAATTTTTTCTGCGCGATCATCATCATCTCTAAAAATATCATGTAAATATTTCTCGAATGTTGGTGACTTAGCACTTTCATTCCAAGCCACTTTGCGACCTGATAGCAGGTAAAAATTTGGGTTATGCGGTATTAGCTCGAATTTGCTCATGTCAAGTACACCGTTAAGAAAGCATACACAATTAGGCTTTGGCTTAAAGTCAGTATTTTTAACAATGCATGTATATTTCAACATCTTAAATAATTCGTTTATATCTTTAGTTTTAGCACCTGGGGATAAAAACTGTGTGACTTTATATCGCAAGTCACCATGCTCGCTTAATTTCGACCAGTAGCCATCAGCATATGTTAAAAAGGTATTGTTTACGTACACAAGACCATTGGGGTAAAACTCAGTAATAAAATCTTTAACGCCTTGGGAAGCAAAATCTGGTGGACTCCACATGGTATTAGAGTTAATTAAGTTTTGGTCTTGAATATTAGCTGTTTCAATGCCGTTAATTTCAGTTGTATTCATGTTTTAGTCCTCTTAGTTAATTTCAAAAAATTGGTTGATGTCGATAGTTGGAAAGCCAGCACAAAGCAGCGAAGCGAATTCCTTCATTCGATCGGTTGCTGGAATTACGTGTTTAATAAATTTCGCGCGTTTAGCATTTTTTAGCTCATCGGTAGTAGTGGGATAGCCCAGCTCTTTTAGCCAGTCAGCTACCTCGCTGTAGGTTTTTGATTTAGTCAGTCCACACAACTCTTGTGAATAGGCGCGTAAAAAAAGACGCCTAAAAACGTCTGTTGTACCTTTGCCACTATTTCTAATCCCAGTGTTCTTGCCTAATATTTTTAAGCGATCTTTCACTAGGTAGAATTGGTAATGATCATCGTAGTCATACCAGTCATCTACGGATTTAACGCATCTTTTTCGTCGCCATCCATCGAAGATAGCTCGTGCTCTCTCTGCATCCTGTACGGTTGACCAAGGCATGCACTCAAGAGTTACGTGATCAACACCAGCAACGCCTATCGTTAGCGGTTCGTGAAGTTGTTGCTTAAAGTCAAACTCAAGATTTAGTAACACTTCTCTAGTGTCTCTAACAACATCTAAATCTTTATTCCACTGCTCGCGTATGGAAGTAAAAGGCTTGGTTTCTGTTTTATCACCAGCCTGTCGATTTAAAAATAGCTGTAACATGTAGTCATTTGCGTCTTCAGTTCCGCTTGGTGGCGAAACGCCACACTTGGCTAAAATTAAACCGTCATTCTCATAAGCAAGACCTGTTATTTGCCCTCGCGTTTTCATCGCTACAACCTGTCTCACGCGATGTTTTCGTTCAAGCATCTTGCTATCTGGTGATACTCGCTCACATAGAGCTTGAAACCTTATAGCCATCGGACCAGTTAAATTTAATTCAGAATATTCAGCATCAGTGATAAAGCCATCAGTCGTAGCACTGATGACTTTGCGATGTGGGGGTATTCCAGCGATTTGCTCGCTTAATACAGCTCGAATGAAGCCAGTCGTATGTGCCGCTATGGCAGCATTCGTTATTTGGGAGTGGGGCAGTTCTACACTCTTCATTTTGCCAGTGTCGTACACTGTTTTCTTTTTCAAGCCTTGAGCAGTTTTACCGTACAGGCTATTACCTAATAATTTGGCATACAACTCGTCAATGCTACCTTTGTTGTAAGATTTTCTTAAATCACGAATATGCGTGACATAAGGCTCAAACAAACGATGATCACCTTCAAGCCATGGGAGAATAACGCCATGTTTAACCTGAATTTCGCAACCTAAATTAAGCGCTACCTCAATCTCAGGTGCAGAACAATATGAAAAGCCAGTTAGGGGATAAAACAACCCATCGTTACTACCGCGAACAGGCAATGATGGAAACTTGGTATTTGCAGGAAAGCTAAATTCAATATAGGCAAAGCCAAGCACATGCCCTACAAATTCGTTCACATCACGTGTAAATCTAAAGTTGTCATAATCAATATGCCTTAAATCGACTAGCCCAGTTGTGTAAGCGCCAGCCAAGTCAAAGTCATTCCATACACCGATGGTTGAAGGCCCAAAGGCGTAACATTCGTTTCGACCACCGCTGTAACAGCTAGCAACAAAAGGCTCAATGAAAGAGCGCATTTCAGTGGTAGTTTTGTTTTTTAATGTGACGACTTTCCCCTTTTTGTTATCCCATCGAGTGATCGTAGAATTCTTGATTCCAAAAGCTGTGTTGAAATCAACGCCATTTTTTTGAAGTTGTTTTGTGAACATCTTGACCGCTAAACCGCTTGCGGTAACAGGCAGGTTGCCACTACCTGTTTGTGATTCAGCAAATTCCTGTAGTTTTTGATGATAGCGAACTGCAATTTCAGCATCACGTAGACCATAAGCTTCAAAAGCAGGCTTGTTATGTAGCAACAATAAGTCCATGCGCTCGATACTAAAGCCATCGGGAATTTCTAGTTTTGGGAGACCAATTAAATCGCCCATTTGTTTGATAGAAGTACCTACAGCAACATGACTACCTACATCAACAAACCGCACTTGTAAAAGTCGATTAAAACCGTCGTTGGCATTGGTGACATAGGTTTTGTTATGCAACAACCTCTCAATATCAGAGGGGTCAGGCTCTACTTCAACATGGGAACCTATTGAAGCAATTCTACCACCAGCACTATCCAACTTTGTCTTAAACGAGACTAAATCACCAAAAGCAGGTAGGTCAATTCGTAGAAAAAAGCCACATACGATGACGCGCCTAGGCCATTCTAAAATGATTTGTTTCTCAAGAGCTTCTACAATAAGGCTGCTGATGGTTTTATAGAAGCTTGGCCTGTCAGACCTAGTACCACCAGTAGGGTAGATAATTTTTGGCAAAAATCCACATTCGCCAATTAGGTAAAACTGTAGGCTAAGTACAGTATTATCCCCACCTTTTTTCCCTGATAAAAACTCAGAATCAAAGCCTATGTAAACATCAGGACCTTGGCCTACTTTTGCCGTTAATGGGTCACTGGTAAAATCGTCGACTTGATGATCCAAAATCTCTAATTGTCGGTTAAAAGCACTTTCAGGGTCATAATCAAACTCTTCATCGGTGTGACTAGTTTGTATATAACCCATATCATCTAACTCGCACTTTACATCTAACATATGTTTTCCTTTGTTATAGCGTTACGTGGGATTAATCCACGTAACGCAACTATTGATTAATTAGTCAGCCTCTTTCATAAAAGACCAATCAGGCGACTTACTTTTGCCTGTGACAATCTTGATCAATTCATCTCTAATACGTATGCCAATTTCTGAATCAGTCTCTTTGATATAGCAGACTGGCTTAGCTTCAGCACTAAGACAAATAACACCTTTGCCAGGGACATAACTAACAGTTCGAACGATTTCTGATGAGATTGCATTTCCATCTGGTAATAAGATCATTTAGATTCCTTAAATTTTGAATTGAAGTTTGAGTGTGAAAAATCACCCTCTATGGTTTGTAATACGCGAATGTTCGCAAGACCGAATTACACGGCGATTAATGGGAAATCCCGTTAGGGGCCCACTAATCCTTGTCTTCAGCAGAGCATTTGAATCCAATAGTGGTATGAGCTCCCCTACAGGGAGTAGAGCCAAAATTGGATTTGTTTTAATTTTTTATAAATTGTTAAAGAGCGAGATGTGTTAAACATCGATGAAACGAATGATGAACGAGAAGGTGAATGCCAACTTGACACTACAAATAGGGGGTGTTTAGAAGTGGGATTTATCAAGTTTTGAATTTAATAAGCCTATATGTACTTAATTTCCACAAATGGCTTCTAGTGATGAGATAAAATATTGGTAAGAATTTTTTCTTTCAAACTGGATTACTGATGGATGACGATGATCTTCAAGAAGGATACCGATACCACACCGAAGAGGAGTTAAACGGGTTTAGGTTGTGGTATGAGTTTCTAAAGCTAAGTGATAAAGCGCTTTGGTCGAGCGATGTCACTAACTATTTCGGTGATTTAAGTTTAGACTTTGAAGATTGGTGGCTAGAGCACAGTTATCTTTTTGATATTTTAAATTTACCCACAATTGATGAAGTTATTACTACTCAAAGTTTTGAATCGTACTCCGATGCAAGGCCATCAGAGGGCGATTCAGGGATAGTGGTATTGGCTGTCTGGTTGAATAAAACTAAAAAAGAGCTGCGCGAAGCCTTTGAGGAAATACTAACTAAATACCATTTGGGTGTAGCAGGGAAGCCAGAATTTGAAACGTACGGTGATTTCTTTCAGTTTGAGGCGAGGCCTGATATAGAGTTTTTGAAAAAAATCCTTGTGGTGTATAAGGTATATTTAGAAGATCAAAAAAAGCCTGAAAAAGACCGTATGAAATTGTGGGAAATAGAGGAAGAGGCATCAAAAATAAAGCAGCTGATTGATAAAACTAGCAAATCAGCCGAATACATTTGGAAAGTTAAAGACCCAGATCCTAGCGAAATTGAAAGTCGCAGAAGATCACAGCACACTACAGTCAGAAAATACATTAATTATGCAGAAGAAATTATGCAAAACGTAGTCGTAGGTAAATTTCCAGTTTATAACGTAAAAAAATCGAAGATCACTTAATAGTCTTTAGGTAACAACACACAAGTAGAAGACCTGTCTGCCTCAGTGATGATCCAGACTTTATCACCACTCTTATTGATTGGATAGCTCGATAAAATACGCCAACTGTTTTTAACAGATTGTTCGTTTTCTAATCTATCCTCATCACTCAAGTTACTCCAATCACCACCCACGTGCTTAATCAGCAACTCAGCAATACGTATATTATTTTCTTGTAGTGCATTCAAAGCATCAGGTGTTGCAATCACTCTACCAAGTTCAAAAAGCATTTCTTAATCATCCTTAATATAGCCAAATGGCAATTCCATAATCCATTGGATTCGATGGAAGTAGCTACAGATATATTTTTAGATTTGCTGTTGCCCTAAGCTGGATGAGGCAGGAAGCTGGACGGGTCTTGTTTAGGGTAAAGCCAATTATGCAGTCACTTACAAAAGCGCAGGAGCAGTCACTGGTTGCTATCATCATTGAAGAGTTTGGTGCTGATATGTTACTTGGTGAGTTTACTGAAGCGCTCCTAAGTGTATTGGAAGATATGGCTGGCTTTGAAACAAGTTCTGAAGAAGAAGTCAGTTCACTAACACAACAACTATGGAGCCAATATCATGAGTAAAGCAGTAAACCCAGAAGCAGCAAAAGTTACAGATAAACCAGCCGTTAATGAACCTAAGAAAATTGACTTGAATACACCCTTAATTAAAGACGCGATTGCAAAAGGTAAGGCAGTAATTGCTGAAGGTAAGTCAAAGGTAGATGCGGCAATGTCTATTTTAGAAGCTCTTAAAGCTGAAAAAAAAGAAGTGATCATTGCAGCGTTTGTTCAAGGGGCTACCTTAACTGAAAAAGGTGCAGTGACATACTTTTACAATTGCCGTCGTAAGTTTAAAAAATTGCAGAAAACTATTTAATAAAAGTAGGGTGTTTACCCTACTTTTTGTCATAAATACTACTAAAGAAATACAAAGTCTCGCGTCGAGACAAGCATGAGTAAAAGCAAATAAGACGACTCAACCAGTCATACCCTTACTGTCTGGTGGTGATGGGAACAGATTACCTCATACGTAATAACGAGCCCACCGTGTGATTACGGTTAAAGTTTCAATGATGCTGTTGTGGATAGCTCATTGATGTGTCAGCTTGGGAATCAAGCTTCTTTTTTTATCCACTTAATGTAATAACCGTCAGTAATGACAACGCAGTGAACCGATGAGAGCTGTGTGTGGCTGGTCAATGCCACATACGGGTTTGTAATATTTTCCGTAAACAGGTGATAATAAATAATTATAAAAAACAACTGAAATGTGAGCTTAACCACGAGGCAACGCCGACGTGCAGTAAGCTCACATTTCACGTGTTGCTGCATGTATGCTGCAACGCGTATCAATCAATACCTATCAATATTACCTCTTTGATTTCACGTTCAAAATTCAAGATAACCACACATGTCTATCCACTTGTGGCGTATACACCACAAGTGATCAATCAGATAAACACAAACTCGCTACGCTTCGTGTGTTTATCTGCTTGATAGATCTGCTACGCAACTTGATGTATAAAGAACAAAAAAACCAAATAATAGAGATCTATTTGTGTATTAAGTAATAATTAACACCAGTCGTTGTCCTTCATGTGTATTTAGTGGAATGTGTACCTAATACATACAAATTGAGTAATAACATGAGTGTAGTTAAGCGATCAAATAGCAAGTTCTGGTATATCCAATTTCAGTTTGATGGCGAGACATATATTAAGTCGTCAAAAACCACCAATAAGAAAATAGCTGAACGCATGGAAATTGAGCTTAAATCCAAAGTACATGCAGAAAAATTTCTAGGTAAAAAAGAACGCATCAAATTTGCGGCTGCTTTTGCGATGTATAAGCAATCCAAAAAAGGTATCGCCAGTTATCGCAATTTAGTGGCACATGAAACAGTGTTAACGAGGCTGCTTCCTACTAACAAATACATCGACGACTTGAATTCACGCGACTTGGAGTTATTTAAACGTGACCGCATGGCCGAGGGTGCAGGTCCTGAAATTATTAAATATGGTTTTTTAGTTATTAGGGGCACACTAAAACATGCAAAAAAACTAGGGTTTTCAGTTTGTGATTTAGATTACCCACAAATCAAAATGCCTAAAAGCTCATTACGCTATTTAAACCAAGCTGAAGAAGCACAACTACTTGTTGAGTTAGATCCAAAGCGTGAAGGTCAAGGCCTACCAGAATTTAGTATGCGTAGTGATGAGCTCAAGCGAGCTATGCAAGATGCCTATGACTTAGTAGTGTTGCTTTTAGATACTGGAGCTAGATATAGCGAAATAGCCAATATTGAATGGCATCGAATTAATCTATCAGATAGCACAATTAACTTATGGCGTTCTAAAGTGGAAAATGAAACCACGCTATATATGACGGACAGAGTATATTCGATATTATCAAGACGTGCAAAAGACCAATCAACCAAGCATGTATTCAATAACAAAACGGGGGATTCACGTGGTTATTGTACACAATCAATTCGTAAAGCATTGAAACGTGCAGGTCTAGAAAATTGCAGGGTGCATACATTGCGCCATACATTAGCATCAAGACTAATTCAAAATGGGATGAGTGTGTACGAAGTCAGGGATATATTAGGGCATAACGATATTAAAACGACGATGCGTTACGCACACCTAGAACAAAAACAGGTCACGCTAAAAGCGCGTGAAGTTATTAATCAGATCAATCAGTCAAACATTAGGGCTTAACAGTAATTAAAGGCTTTTTAGCTTGAATTAATTTCTGCTGAGATTTTTTGATGTTTAATCTGGCTTGGGCCTCTTTAGCTCGGTTAACTTGTCTTTGTGCATTTTGTTTCATGAGGTTTATGCTGCGTTGAGCAGCATCAAAATCTAATATTTCTTGTAATAACATAGCAGCCCCTTAAATAATCTGAATATATTTATGCGACTTATTAAGACCTCTCTAACTCTTCACATATGACCCTTATGTATTATTAAGTAAATACTATTTTTCTTATCTAGCAATCCTAAATCAAGATTATCAAGTTTCCATTCAAGTTTGCTGTTATTTGGGAATGTTGGCTTACCTTTACTTTGAAGACTATTGACGAACGAGCTATCATCAAGCTTCGGATCTATTTCTCGTATTATTCTTGTGTACAAGTTGCACATATGAATTAACCCAGTTGGGTGGCCAGAAAGTGTGATGGGATTACTTATGTAAACCGTTCCAGGGGGCATGCCTCGTGTAATGTGCTGTTCGTGAAGATCCCACATTCTTTGCCTTTCAGGGGTCATTATCCCATTGATATCTGCCTGTTCAAAAACCTCATGATTAAAAACACCTATTGCATGAAAGTAATCGCGTGATACAAAGGCGAATAGGACATCATCTGTTCTTACCGATAAACCAGTGTTTTGAACATTCATATTAAGGTGGAAATGGTGGAACCCCTTTGTGTTAAGTACCTGATCCTTGTCTTCCCATGAATCTACCTCACCATTTTGAATACGCTGAACAGGCGTATAACCCTTTTTATGAGCTCGTAGTGAATGATATGGATATATATCCTCACCATTTCTAACTTTTTCGAGTAGGTCATATACACCTGATTTTAAGTTACTCCAACGCTTATCTGATGTGACCTCTGGGGCTATAATTATTTTGCGAGGACGGGCGGGAACAATTCTAGTTTTCCAATGCAAATAGTGTATCAATACATCATTTAAGTGTTGGCCTTCAAGCTCATTCAGTGTTGCTCTGTCATTAGGGAAGAACGGTAATTCTTTTATCATGCCTGATTTAAATTTTTTTATACTTTTTGATTCAACCATAAAATCTCTCTCCAAGTTTTATATTTTTCTAAGGGTTGTATGACCTTGCCCCTGTTTAATGGAGTCCATAGCATTGGTTATTATGCTGATTTTTTACGTTGTTCAGCAATCCAACGTTGTTCAAATTGCATTGGACTCATGTAATTGAGTGTTGAATGTAATCTATTGTGATTGTAGAAC
>JANXWL010000179.1 GCA_025351225.1 Methylotenera sp.
AGTGAGCCTGAAGCCAAACGTAAAATTATTGGCCGTGAATTTGTAGAAGTGTTTAAGGCTGAAGCTGCCAAACTTAAAGCAGGTACAGGCGGCGGCTCTTCTTCTATTCAATACAAGGGCGCAAAATGGCTTGCACAAGGCACTATTTACCCTGACGTGATTGAATCGGGCGGTGCAAAAAGTAAAAAAGCCGTGACCATTAAAAGCCATCACAATGTTGGCGGTTTGCCAGAAAAATTAGGCTTAAAACTACTCGAGCCATTACGCGACTTATTTAAAGATGAAGTGCGCGAGCTTGGTGTAGCGCTTGGTTTGCCAGCTGATATGGTGTATCGCCACCCTTTTCCAGGGCCGGGTTTAGGTGTACGCATTTTGGGCGAAGTGAAAACTGAATTCGCCGATTTATTGCGTCGTGCTGACGCGATTTTTATTGAAGAGTTGCGTAATACGATTGATAGCAACACAGGTAAAAGCTGGTACGCACTCACCAGCCAAGCATTTGCGGTATTTTTACCAGTTAAATCGGTCGGTGTAATGGGCGATGGCCGCACTTATGACTATGTTGTTGCACTTCGCGCTGTAGTGACTAGCGATTTTATGACCGCGCATTGGGCAGAGTTACCTTACGATTTATTAGGTCGCGTATCGAACCGTATTATTAACGAGGTGCGCGGCATTAATCGCGTGGTGTATGATATTTCTGGTAAGCCACCCGCCACTATTGAGTGGGAATGACTTATACATTAGCATGCGCATTAATTTACTTACCAAGTCAATAGGTTACGTGTTTTTGTTGTGTTAAAATTAATAGGCTAATAAGGAGCAAACGATGAAATACTCTCATTTTATATTAACTGGAATTTTGGTAAGTGCGCTGTCGGCCTGTATGACTGATGCGCATCACTACACGCAAAATGCGCAAAAGATTATTAGCGCAGTCAATACTAAATATCCTGCAGTTGCAAACACGCTGATTTTTATTGATGCGCCTGAAGGTACTATTGCGCGCTATTTTGATAACAGCGCCGTTGAAGATAATGTTGATACTGGCAAAGTGGCGGCAATTATCAGCTCGCTTGCAGTTAAAACCAATACAGTGGTTGTGGCTGGTGAAGACGAAAAGCTCACAGCAACAACATTAGCCAAAGCGCTTAGCACTGGCAAAGATAAAATTAATGGCTCAAAAGCTATCGTAATTGGTGCCAAAGATTCGCAAAAAACCTTAGCTGACTTAGCCACTGCAAGCGGTGTTGCGCTTGAGTTTATCGACAACCCAATTTAAATTTGGATAGTTACGAACAAGCCGAGCCAATGTAAAACCTAGGCTCGGCTTTAATTGTTAATGAGCCGCGGATTTGTAAAAGAGGATGACCTAGAACACGCTGGCACCGATGTGCCAGAGCGCTCAATTAGTACGCACACCAATTACGTTACGGTAAAGGGCTACGCGCTATTAGAAAAGCAAGCGAATGCGCTAGAGCTGCAACGCAAAGCCTTAAGTGCAAAAAAAGATGATCAACAAGCGCAGCAACAACTGGCGATTGTGAATCGCGATTTACGTTATGTGGCGGCACGCTTAGAAAGCGCCCTGCTAACGAAACCAGATTTGACGGCCAGCCAAGTATTATTTGGCGCAACGGTGACGGTGGAAGATGAAGAAGGCGATAGTCATACGTATGAAATTGTAGGTGAAGACGAAGCGGATATTAAAATAGGCAAAGTCAGTTGGACATCGCCACTGGCCAAAGCCTTAATCGGCCATAAAGTAGACGAAAACGTCGTATGGGTGCGGCCTGCAGGCAACCAAACATTAACCATTACCAATATTGATTATAGTTAACACTTAACAGCATTAAATAAGGAACAGTATTTTGAACGAAACCCAGTCAATCAGTTTAACCCAGTCAACCAGTTTAGCCCAGCCAATGAGCGTAACCCAAGCCATTACTAGCCGTCGCTCGATTAAGCATTACGATACGCATCACAAATTAACCGAGCAAGAAATCGCAAAGTTGCTATCGCTGGCTATGCTATCACCTACCGCCTTTAACATTCAACATTGGCGCTTTGTATTGGTGACTGATCCTGTACTGCGCCAGCAAATTCGCGCAGTTAGCTGGAATCAAGCGCAAGTAGAAGAAGCGAGCTTGCTCATTGTGCTAACGGCTGATTTGCAAGCTTGGGCGAAACAACCAGCCCGCTATTGGCAACATGCACCACAGATTGTGCAAGATCATCTTGTGCCTGCGATTGGCCATTATTATGAAAATAATGAACGTGCACAACGCGACGAAGCCATGCGTAGCTGCGGCATTGCGGCGCAAACCATTATGCTGGCCGCCAAAGAAATGGGTTACGACACATGCCCCATGGATGGCTTTGATTTTGATGCAGTTGGTAAATTATTAAATCTACCTGCAGACCATACACCCGCCATGTTTATTACCGTGGGTAAAGCCATTAAACAGGCCATGCCACGCGCTGGTCAGCTCGATATGAGTGAAGTGGTTATTTATAATAAGTTTTAATATTTAGTTTAGCCACAGAGAGCACAGAGAGCACAGAGAAAGTCTTTTTTAGCATCTAGCGATTTATAAAAAGCGTTAGTGCATTTTGTTTTTCCTCTGTGTACTCGGTATTCTCTGTGGCAAATAAGTTTTTTTAAGAAAGTCCAAAATGAAAGAAGTAGCATGTTAATTAGTAACAATATCACCATGCAGTTTGGCGCTAAGCCATTGTTTGAAAATGTTTCTGTAAAATTTGGCGATAGCAATCGTTACGGTTTAATCGGCGCCAACGGTTGTGGAAAATCCACTTACATGAAAATTTTAGCAGGCCAATTAGAGCCGTCTGCGGGTAATCTTTCACTAGATAATCACGAACGTATGGCGTTTTTGCGCCAAGACCAATTTGCCTACGAAGACCAACGCGTGCTAGATGTGGTGATGCAGGGCCACGAGCAAATGTGGGAAGCCATGCAAGAACGAGATGCCATATATGCTAATTTGGAAGCAACCGAAGACGACTACATGCATGCTGCCGAGCTGGAACATGTATTTGCAGAATTTGACGGTTATACCGCTGAAGCGCGTGCAGGCGAACTATTGCTTGGTGTTGGCATACCCATTGAGCAGCATAACGGCCCAATGAGCGCTGTGGCTCCTGGCTGGAAGCTGCGCGTATTATTAGTGCAGGCACTGTTTTCAAACCCTGATATTTTGCTACTTGATGAGCCAACCAATAATTTGGACATTAACACCATTCGCTGGCTAGAAGATGTGCTCAATAATCGCGATTGCACCATGGTGATTATTTCGCATGACCGTCACTTTTTAAACCAAGTCTGCACACACACTTGCGATATGGATTACGGCAAGCTAACGGTTTACCCTGGTAATTATGACGATTATATGGAGGCCAGCATTGCCGCACGCAATCAGCAAGCCAAAGACAACGCCAAAGCCAAGCAACAAGTGGCTGATTTACAAGACTTTGTGCGCCGCTTCTCGGCCAATGCTTCTAAAGCCAAGCAAGCGACTAGCCGTGCCAAGCAAATCGATAAGATTAAAATTGAAGTATTTAAACCTTCAAGCCGCCAATATCCATTTATCCGATTTGAATACGATGAGCGCGAAAAACTGCATCGCAACGCGGTTGAGCTTAAAAAACTCAGTCATGGTTTCGATAAAATACTGTTTAACGATGTTGAGTTGATGTTTGAAGCGGGCGAAAAAGTCGCGATTTTGGGCGAAAATGGCATCGGCAAAACTACGCTGTTGCGCTGTTTAGCACGCGATTTGAAACCTAAACATGGCGAAGTAAAATGGGCAGAAAAAGCCACAATTGGCTACTTTGCGCAAGATCACGAATACGAATTTGAACAAGGCGAAGACTTATTTGAATGGATGACGCTACAACGCCAAGCTGGCGATGATGACCAAGTAGTACGCAGCATGCTTGGCCGCCTGTTATTTGGTGGTGAAGATACCAAAAAATCTGTCAAAGTATTATCGGGCGGCGAAAAAGGCCGTATGCTTTATGGCAAACTCATGCTGGCCAAAACCAATGTGCTACTAATGGATGAACCCACTAACCACATGGATATGGAGTCAATCGAAGCACTCAACACCGCGCTAGATAAATACAAAGGTACGCTATTTTTTGTGAGCCACGACCGTGAATTTGTGAGCTCTATTGCAACCAGAATATTGGAAATTAAAGCCGATGGCATTGTGGATTTCACAGGCAATTATGAGGATTACTTGGC
>JANXWL010000031.1 GCA_025351225.1 Methylotenera sp.
GATTGAAACCATTGCCGAAATTCCACAAATTGAGCGCATTCGCTTTACCACTAGCCACCCCAATGAAATGAACGAGCGGCTAATTGATTGCTTTGCCACTGTGCCTAAATTGGCGGTGCAATTGCATTTACCAGTGCAAGCGGGCAGCGACCGCATTTTGATGGCGATGAAGCGCAATTACACGGTGTTGCAATACAAAAGTATTATTCGCAGACTCAAAACTGCTAGCCCAAATTTAACGTTTACGTCAGATATTATTATTGGTTTCCCTGGTGAAACTGAGGCTGATTTTGAGGCGACAATAAAGTTGATGACCGACGTCGGTTTCGATTACAGCTTTAGCTTTTTATACAGTCCACGCCCAGGCACACCCGCTGCATTTATTAAAGATGAGACATCGCAAGATGTGAAATTGGCACGTTTGAGTAGATTACAAGCCATTAACGAGAAGCAAGGCGATGCTATCAGTCGCGCCATGCTAGGCACGGTGCAGCGCGTGCTGATTGATGGCGCATCGCGCAAAGATGCTAATTTACTAGCAGGAAAAACCGATAATAATCGCGTGGTAGATATTACGGGTGAACCGCATTTAATCAATCAATTTGTGAACGTAATAATTACCGACGTATCAAATCCACGCCGTTTAGTTGGCGATATCATTTTGGCCGAATAACAGACTTATTTATTTAAATCATGGAAATTACCCTACAACCTGAAGATAACGTCCGCTTAAATAATTTGTGTGGCGCGTTGGATGAAAATATTAAGCAAATTGAAACTGCGCTAGAGGTGAATATTAATCGCCGCGGCAGCACGTTTAATATCAGCGGAAAGCTAGATAATACGAGGCTGGCAGCGCAGTTAATTGAGAATTTTTATGTGCGCGCCAAAAAACCGCTTGAGTTAGAAGATGTGCAATTAGGCCTAGTAGAAATCGATAAATTAAAGCCTGAAGATGTGAGTAGTACCGCGATGCCAGTGCTGATGACTCGGCGTGGTGATTTGCACGGCCGTACGCCGCGTCAAGTATCGTATTTACAGCAAATTCAAGATCACGACATTACCTTTGGCATTGGCCCAGCTGGTACGGGTAAAACCTATTTAGCCGTTGCCAGCGCGGTGGATGCCATGACACGCGACCGTGTTAAAAGAATAGTATTAGTGCGCCCTGCGGTAGAGGCTGGCGAAAAACTGGGCTTTTTACCTGGCGATTTAAACCAAAAAGTTGACCCGTATTTACGCCCTTTATATGATGCGCTATATGACTTAGCGGGATACGACAGCGTGAATAAAATGTTTGAGCGCGGCGCGATAGAAGTCGCTCCTTTAGCTTACATGAGGGGCCGCACGCTTAATCAAAGTTTTATTATTTTAGATGAAGCGCAAAATACTACGCCAGAGCAAATGAAAATGTTTTTAACGCGCATAGGCTTTGGCACTAAAGCAGTGATAACAGGCGATGTAACACAAATCGACCTGCAACGTCACCAAAAAAGCGGCTTGGTAGAAGCGCAAAAAATACTCAAAAACGTAAAAGGTTTGGCATTTACGCAATTTTTAAGCGCCGATGTGGTGCGCCACCCGCTAGTGCAAAAGATTGTTAATGCGTATGAAGATTATGAGCAAAAAATAGTGTCTGAAGAGCAAAGAAAAAGTTAATGCAACAACTTGATTTTACAATTCAAATTGCTAGTAAGCGCTCAAATGTTCCGGCAAAAACACAGTTTAAAAAATGGGCAAAAGCTGCCTTGCGTGTAGATACTGAGGTAACGATTCGCATTGTCGATGCGCAAGAAGCGCTAGAACTAAATAGCACGTACCGCGGTAAAGATTATGCGACCAATGTACTGACGTTTTCACTGACGGAAGCACCGCATTTAATGGGCGACATTATTATTTGTGCGCCAGTGGTTGAAGCTGAAGCTGAAGCACAAAACAAGTCTTTAGAGGCACATTACGCGCATTTAACCGTGCATGGCATGTTGCATCTTTGTGGTTTTGACCATGAAATTGAACCGCAGGCAGAGTTAATGGAATCGCTTGAGATAACAATTTTACAAAAATTAGGGTATGCTAATCCTTATCTTATTACAGAGGATGCCAACTGATGGCCTCCGACCCGGAAAAGCATAGTCACAAAGCAAGTTTATTAGAGCGCTTAAGCAATTTTTTACTGCGTGAGCCAGAAGACCGCGAGCAGCTAGTTGAGTTGCTTCACGGCGCCTACGAAAACCACCTGATGGATGCAGACTCGCTGGCAATGATAGAAGGCGTGCTGCAAGTAAGCGAGATGCAAGTGCGCGATATTATGATTCCGCGCTCGCAAATGGATGTCATCGACATCACCGACCCTCCCGAGAAATTTATTCCGCACGTGATTGAAACGGCGCACTCGCGCTTTCCTGTTATCGAGGACGACAAAAACGATGTGATTGGCATTTTGCTAGCAAAAGATTTGTTGCGCTATTACGCGGGCGAGGACTTTGAGGTGCGCGATATGCTGCGCCCTGCTGTGTTTATCCCCGAATCTAAGCGCTTAAATGTGTTGCTAAAAGAGTTTCGCAGCAACCGTAACCACATTGCCATTGTGGTGGATGAATACGGCGGAGTAGCGGGCATGGTCACTATTGAAGATGTGCTAGAGCAAATTGTTGGTGATATTGAAGACGAATACGATTACGACGAAGACGAAGATAATATTATTCAAAACGCTAACGGGCATTATCGCGTAAAAGCACTCACCGAAATTGGTGATTTTAATACGGTGGTGGGTACAAACTTAAGTGATGAAGAGTTCAGTACCATTGGCGGCTTGGTGGTGAATAAATTTGGCCATCTGCCCAAGCGTGATGATCAAGTATTGATTGATAACTTAAGCATTAGCGTTCTTCGTGCTGATAGTAGGCGCTTACATTCGATACTGGTTGAAGTGATTCCAGATGAGCCCTTCCCAATCGAATCAACCTAAAAGTTAAGCCAAACATTAAATAGTGCGAACTAAATATCATTTCAAATATCTGAAAGCTATCAATTTGGAGATTTTTATGAGAACTTGGCCACTAGCAGTTTTATTTACCAGTACTACTTTTTTTGCAAATATTTGCCTCGCCGATGATGTTAAAGCTGCGCCAGCAGCTGGCAAAATCCCCACCGAAGAAAAAGCTTTTGTGGATGCGATTAATAAGTTTGATAAAACCAAAATCATTGCACAACTGGGAAAGCCCGCCAAAGAAGATGATGTAAAGCTGAAAGATTCGGGCAAAATAGTGGCCTCAATCTGGCAATATCACAATTTAAATACTGCGGCCGATGGTACTTTTTATCAAACCACTGAATTAGATTTTGTTGATGACCAAGTGGTGCAAGTGGTATTTTTGAATAATGATGGATCAGATGCAACTAGTAGCCAAACCTATGAATTGCCAAAAGGCCAAGTGCCAGAGGATGAAGTACCACAAGGTTACACACCAATGAATCCGCCTGCTGGCATGTGATGATTGAATAGCAATAAGCCAATAAAAAAGCACTCGATTGAGTGCTTTTTTACGTCCAAATAATGACTAAATTTAAAACTATTATTTTTTTATCACTTATTTTTTCAATGCGTCACGAATCTCACGTAACAGCAATATGTCGTCTGGCGTTGGTGCTGGTGCTGCTGGAGGAGCTGTTTTTTTCATTTTGTTTACTTGTTTTACCATCATAAAAATAACAAAGGCCAAAATTAAGAAATTAATTAAGATAGTGATGAAATTACCATAGCTCATTACTGCGCCCAGTTTTTGTGCTTCAGCTAACGGCAAGCTAGAATCTTGGCCGCTCAAAGGCAAATACATATTGGTAAAGTCTACGTTACCAATAATTCTACCAACCACTGGCATAATAATGTCCTTCACTAATGAATCAACAATTTTACCAAATGCACCGCCGATAATGACACCAACAGCTAAGTCGACTACATTACCACCTGCAATAAAATCTTTAAATTCTGATGCCATACTCATAACTATTCTCCTAAAAATTATTATAAAACATATTTTTAAACCATGTTTTTTAAAGCACCTGTAATATAGTCGCCTATGAATCAACTTGTCAACCAAGCAAGTGCCCACCATCACTCAACAATGTAAACAACTATTAACAAAAAATGAAACCGCCTAAACCAGTTCAAACCTATATTGCAACTTTTATATTGGGAGCATTAACCGTATTAGGTTTTGCCCCTTTTTACATATTTCCTGCACCGATTATCGCGCTGGTTGGCTTGATTATTTTTTGGACAAAAACCGAATCTGCCAAAATGCGTTTTAAGTCAGGCTTTTGCTTTGGCTTAGGCCTATATTGTGTCGGCATTTATTGGATATATATTAGCCTGCACACCTTTGGCGGCATGCCTTGGTGGTTTGCAGGTTTTTGCACTTTTTGCTTGTGCGCGTTTATGGCGCTTTTTCCTGCTTTGGTCGGGTTTTTATCGTCAAAATTAGGCAGTTTAATCATTAGCATACCCGTATTATGGGGATTATCTGACTGGGTGCGTAGCTGGATTTTTACTGGCTTTCCGTGGTTAACAATGGGTTACAGCCAACTGCCGCATAGCCCGCTTGCAGGCTATATGCCGCTTGTAGGCGTGTATGGCGTTTCGGTTATTAGCGTTTTTATTGCAACTGTTATTGGTTTTTGGCTTGCAAAAAAACCAACTGATTTAATTTGGAAAAGAAATGCTATCGCTGCTTTAGTCGTGCTGATTGTTGCAGGTGGCCTGCTTAAAGTCGTTGAATGGACTACGCCAATCGGTAAGCCTATTAGCGTGGCCTTGCTACAAGGTAATATCGCGCAAGATGAAAAATGGTCACCCGAAACTGCGCTCAGAACCATCAACCAATATTTAGACATGATAAAAGCCAGCAAAGCCGAACTCATTATCACGCCAGAAACCGCGTTGCCAGTAATTTTTAGCCAGCTTGACCCCAGCATTATCGCCGCAGTGACTAAACACGCCAAGCAAAATGGCGGCGATATTCTGGTTGGTTTGGTGCAAGTAAATTCGTCAGCAACTCAACCAGATTATGATCGCTATTACAACAGCGCGATTAGCTTTGGTAGCGCGCATCAACAATTTCCTAATGGACAAGCTTATTCCAAAAATCACCTTGTACCATTTGGTGAATTTATTCCATTAAAACAAATATTTGGCTGGATTTACCGCGATTATTTAAATATCCCTTTAAGCGATTTATCGCGCGGAGGCACGCAGCAAACACCCATGAAGTTGTTAAATCAAGACGGGATCGGCCAAAAAATTGCGGTTAATATTTGTTATGAAGATGTGTTTGGCGAAGAAATCATTCGCCAATTGCCCGCCGCGACTATGCTCGTCAATATGACTAATGATGCCTGGTACGGGCAATCTTACGCGGCAGATCAACACATGCAATTTAGCCAAGCACGTGCGCTGGAAACAGGCCGTATGATGCTACGCGCCACCAACACAGGCGCCACTGCGGCCATTGACCAGCATGGTTA
>JANXWL010000058.1 GCA_025351225.1 Methylotenera sp.
TTTATTCGTTTGGCCAATGGTTTGCAATACTTCTGCCAAGCCATATGCGTCATAACCTGCACGAGTAGCCAGCACCATGCCCATGCGATCAGCCTCAAACTCGGCATCTTTATCTAGGCTGCGCGCGCTAATTTCTGCACCGCTGCCAATGGCTTTATCGGCCAATTTATTGCCTTTGGCAAATTTTTCTTTTAACCAATCGCTTCCAGAACTAAGCAATTGCTGTTTTTGTAACACCTTTAGTTGATGTTTTTTCACTACGTGCGCGATTTCGTGGCCTAATACGCCCGCCAGTTGCGCCTCATTGGTCAATTTTTGGTATATACCTTTGGTGATGAGTATATAGCCACCAGGCGCAGCAAAAGCGTTTAAATCGCTGCTTTCTATGACGCCAAATTTCCACGGTAAATCCGCGCGCTCAGATTGGCTGGCCACCCAGCGACCTACTTTGTTTACATATAGCTGCAAGGCTTCGTCTTTTACGAGTGGCGCAGCGCCTAATAAGCTACCAGTGATATGACGGCCAAGCGCGATTTCTTCCTCAACACTAGGGTTTTTCCAATTAAACTCTTTAGCCTCTGGCTTAGTTGTAACTTCAGCTGGCGTTTCTGTTGCAGCCGCTTTTTTAGAGGCTTCTATCTCGGCAGGGGTTTGTGGCGGCTCAGCATTTGTTGCTTCGCCGCCATTTTTCACTTCTTCTACTTTGTCTTTTACCGCATCTTTAAGCACTTTACCTAAATTTAAGGCCTGTGCTTGGGTTGCAAATAAGCCTGCAACAATCAATAAACTCATCAATAACTTGTTTGATGCCATTGGTTTCATTTTTGCGCCCCTTTTAAATAAGCGAGCTGTATGCTACTTAAGCCACCCGCGCTAGCAAATTTTTGTGCATCACTTGCACTGACAGCATGGCTTTCCATTTTTTTCATTTCATCTTCGTTGAATTTGGCGGCTTTTAGCTCCTCTGCGCTCAAACCGCGAATGCCCGTGGTGGCAACTACTTTTCCTGTTCCTGCGCGACCGCTGGCGATATCCGCAATGTTACTGCCACTAGCTGATGCGACGCCGCGCTTAACCGACAGAATCCGCACCCAGCCGCTTGCCGATTTGCTTTTAACTTGTAGCCACGCACCTTTTTTGCTCAAAATATCCACTGCATCATTTTTGTTTAAGTTGCCCGTAGTTTTGGCATCTGCAAAAGGCTCAACCCGCAGAATATCAGCTTTAAGCACCGTGCCAGTCTCGCCTGCAAATGCAATCACGGGCAGCAGTAAACTAAATAAAATTAAAGTTTTTTTCATACTAAATCCTCACGTTTGTAATTATCATCATTTTCGTGTTCTAGTTTTATCACCGCTTGCGCAAACAGTGCGCGCCATTGCGATGCTAGACTACTGGTTTGATTACTCAACTTCCCCTCATGCAACGCATAACGCGTGACTGTATTGGTTGGCAGACCACAATTTGTAATAAAAGTTGGTAACTGGCTACTGATATACAGTGCATCTTGCTTGGCCGCCGCCGCATATTCTGCCTTGCTGTCTGCGTACATCCAGTTTATCAGCAGCATATCGCCAAACAAGCCCCAAATGCCACTTTGCGTACCTTGCAGAATCTCAATACTATTGGGTGTAGTGCTAGCAAGCTCGATACTGCGTTTTAGCTTTTTAAGTAGCGCATCGCTAAGCGGCTCGTTAGCCTCAATTAAAATGGGCATCATCAATACATTATGCTCGGCCGCATCACCCTTTACGCCAAATGCCAGCCAGCGTTGCAAAGCGCGATCTGTAGCCAGCGCGTAAATTTTAGCCACGCCAAACAACGCGGCAGCCCATAATAAAGGCCCTGTAAGGTCTAAATAAGTGTTGCTAACGTTAATCGCGATATAGGAAAGCACTAATAAAAAAATCTGACCACCAGTGAAGATGGAATTGAATTTGTCGCGATCTACACTAAAATAAAAAGCCGCGGTAGTCAGCCAAACCAGTAGTAAACTCAACAAAATATAAGGTGTTTTGCCGCGCCATACTTTTAGATAATCGCCGTGTTTGGTGTTATCGATAGCAGTTGCCAGTATCTCTACGCCTGGAAACTGCTTATCCATTGCAGTTGCTTTAAGGTCGAACAACCCTGCCGCGGTTGAGCCAATAATCACAATTTTGTTGGTAAATTCGTGAGGTGGGCGTACTTTGGTTTTGCTGGCTAAATCGGTAAACACATCGCTAAACGTAGCGTAACTATAAGTAAAAGGCTTGCCGCGCCAGTTAATCAGCATATCTTTAGGCAAGTTTTGTGTATTTTTTGCGCCAGAAAACTGCGCTATCGCAAGCGGCAACGAAGGTAATCGCCAGCCGTAATCATCATGAAAAATGCGGTATTCACGCACAATACCATCTGCGTCGGGGTACACATTATGTGTGCCAAGTCGACCTGCTTTTAGAGCAGCATCAAAATGTGGCAAAACAGCTGCAAGTGTGGCGTCTTTATTCCCTTCTAGGCTAGCACTTAAACCTGGAATTTGCGAAAACTTGAGTTGGCTATTGTGATCCTCAGAAGTATCAAGCCGTAAAATTGGGAAAAAGGTATTGTCGCTGGCAGCAATTACGTCATTAAAATACGCATCGCTATCAGCGTTGTAAATATCGGCATCAGAAAACACAATATCAAACACAATGGCTTTGGGGTTTTGCGCCTGAATATTCTCTACAAATTCACCTAAAACTTGCCTAGGCCACGGCCAGCGACCGTACTCTTTGGCAAAGGCCGCCAAACTGGCCTCGTTAATATCCACAATGACAATATCAGGGTCGGCCTTGGGCTGAAATACGCGATGCTTCACCATGAAATCAAAGGCTTTATCGCGCATGTTTTCGCCCACATGAAGCACGCCAGCATCTAGCAGTATTAACAGCGTAAATAATGTGGCCAAATAAATATA
>JANXWL010000093.1 GCA_025351225.1 Methylotenera sp.
TAATTGATCAGGGGTCGGAAACTGGCCGAAATGATTGATGAATTTTCCAATAATCGCATCGCCTGCTTTAGTGTGTAACTGTTGATACGCCACCGCCCGCACTAGTGCCTCGTATGGGTTACGCTCAATCTTTGGCGCAAATTGACAATCGCCAACTATGGCAATTAAATTGGCCCAATCAGCATCCATAGTGCTTAAAAATTGGCTGGCTTGCAGGTGTTGGTTCATGCAGTAATTATAATCAAAAGCGCATTAAAAATGGCGAATAGATTCAAAAGCAAGAGTCGGAGTGCGCACTATCAGAGTTGTTGTTAAATTGCTATTATTTATAAAGAACTAACGCCATGAATCAACTCGCTAAAAATGCCAATTTAACAATAAATGACCCACGCTGGCTGCAGGTGCTGGCCAAAGATGCAAGCGCAGATGGCATATTTTATTATTCTGTCAGCACCACAGGCGTTTATTGCAAACCATCGTGTGCCTCGCGCCCAGCGAGGCCAGAACATGTCGCTTTTCATATGAGTTTCAAATCAGCCGAACGTGCAGGTTTTCGCGCATGCAAACGCTGTAAGCCTACTCAACCAAGTTTACTAGAAACCCGTACAAAAATGGTGACTGAAATATGCCGTATGATTGAGACTGCGCAGCAGAATATTAATCTCGCCACTTTAGCAGCCACTGCTGGGTTAAGCATGTATCACTTTCATCGCATATTTAAAGCCGTGACTGGATTAACACCTAAAGCTTATTGGGCGGCACATCGCGCACAAAAAATACGTGCAGAATTGAATAAAAACGCTACCATCACGGATACAATATTTGAGGTAGGTTATAACTCAAATAGCCGCTTTTACGAACAGTCGTCACAACTTTTAGGCATGACCCCATCTAGTTTTAAATCAGGCGGCAGCAACGCTGTCATTCGCTTTGCTTTAGGTGAGTGCGCGCTAGGGTCGATTTTGGTGGCCAGTAGTGAGCTCGGTGTTTGTGCAATTTTTTTAGGTGATAACCCAGAAAAATTACTCCAAGAGTTACAAAACACTTTTTTAAATGCAGACATTATCGGTGCTGACCTTGATTATGAAAGGCTGGTGGCTAAGGTGGTAGGGTTTATCGAGACACCCGCAATTGGCCTTGATCTGCCGCTTGATATTCGTGGCACGGCCTTTCAGCAGCGCGTGTGGCAGGCTTTGCGTGAAATTCCTGCAGGTAAAACGCTTAGTTACTCACAACTTGCGCAAAAAATTGGTAGCCCTAAAGCCATTCGCGCGGTTGCCAGTGCTTGTGCTGCCAATAAAATTGCAGTAGCTATCCCGTGCCATCGTATTGTACGAAATGATGGCGCACTATCAGGTTATCGCTGGGGCTTGGCGTGCAAAGCAAGTTTGCTAGAGAAGGAAAGCAAAAAATAATGGATTTATTTGACTCCTTTAAACTTAGTAAAGAAGAAATAACAAAAGATGTCTATTTGTTACGTGAATTTGCATTGCATGATAGCGAACACTTACTATTAGCTGATATGCGAGCAGTCATTGGCCAAGCCCCGCTGCGTAATATGATGACACCAATGGGGTTTGCGATGTCAGCTGCCATGACCAACTGTGGTGAATTAGGTTGGGTGGCCGATAAAGCAGGTTACGGTTACGATACGCTAAACACGAACACTGGCAAGCCTTGGCCGCACATGCCAGCGAGTTTTTTGCAATTAGCACTAACTGCTGCTGCAGAATGTGGCTACACAGATTTTGTACCCGATGCTTGCTTGATTAACCAATATAAAATCAGCGCTAGCATGGGTTTACATCAAGACAAAAACGAGCGAGACTTTACCCAGCCGATTGTCAGCGTGTCACTGGGTATACCTGCAGTTTTCCAGTTTGGTGGCTTAAAACGTAGTGATAAGCCCTTAAAAATCTCGCTAAACCATGGCGACGTAGTGGTTTGGGGCGGTGATGCACGGCTAAAGTTTCACGGCATCATGCCGCTAAAACCTAATAGTCATGCGGCGCTTGGAGCCTATCGTTATAACTTAACTTTTAGAAAAGCGGGTTAAATTAAAATCCAATAGCCGCTTTAATGCGTCTAAACGCTTGGCTAACCGCATTGCCATCTAGCTTGTAATGTTTGTGCAGCGGGTGCACCACTTGCCAGCTCGCTTTCATGCCAGCAGGGAAAGTCACTAAATCACCTTTGCCAAAACTCACAGGTGCGCCGCCTGTGGGCGTAATGACACAATTCCCTTCTAAAATATAGGCAATTTCTTGCTCATGAAAAGTCCAATCGAAAGTAGATACTTCTTTTTGCCATGTTGGCCATTTGCTTACGCCTAGCGTATCTAAGCGGCTTTGAGCTGGGTTCTTTTCAACATTGATTTGCATGGACGTATCCTTATAAAAAAACCATTTTAACCGATGCAAACTTTTATTACCGTCATCAGTAGTAAAATAATGATTTTAGTTAGACATCCATTCAATGCGAGTAGATTTACAACAGGCTGTTCGATTGCTAAAAGCTGGGAATGTAGTGGCGATTCCTACCGAAACCGTTTATGGCTTGGCCGCAGATGCGACTAATGATGAGGCTTTGTGCCAAATTTACGCAATTAAACAACGGCCGATGGATAACCCGTTAATTGTGCATATTGCCGATGCCAACCAAGTAAGTCATTGGGCGGCAGAGTTTTCACCACTGGCACAAAAGCTGGCAAATGCGTTTTGGCCCGGGCCTTTTACCTTAGTGCTGCCTGCCAAGCTAGATGTGAGCTTAATTGTCCGCGCTGACCAGCCAACTGTAGCTTTGCGTGTGCCTGCACATCCTTTGGCTTTGCAGCTACTTAAAGAAAGTGGCTTGGCGCTAGCCGCGCCATCGGCAAACAAATTTACGCAACTAAGCCCAACCATGGCTATGCATGTAACAGCGGGGCTGGGCGACAACATTCCTGTGTTGGATGGTGGCGCGTGTAAAGTGGGCATTGAATCGACCATCGTGGCCGTGCAAAGGGATGATTGGCAATTGCTACGTTTAGGCATGATTAGCGAGGCTGAAATTGAAAGTGTGGCGAGCAAAGCGTCTAGTATGTTCAGCCAGCCGATTAAAGCACCTGGTCAACATCATTTACATTACTCGCCACGCACGCCAATGCGCTTATTTAGCAGCCGAGATGCGCTGATAGCCAGTGCCAATGTGTACAGTGCAGCCTTGCTGATTGGTGAAGGTTTACAGCCCGCTTGCCAAATATTTCAATTGAATAAAAACGCAACTGATGTTGCGCAACAGCTATACGATACGCTACATAAAATGGATGCGCTAAATACTAGCGAGTTGTTGATAGAAGCACCACCCAACGCGCCAGAATGGTTGGCGATTTTGGATCGATTGACACGTGCCGCCAGCTAATCTTTGAGTTATTTTTTGGGCTTGTTTTTATGCTAAAAAGAGCGTAAATTTATGTTTAGGATTTGTTTTAGGGCTTGGTAAAATCGGAATCAACATGCCAGATAATAAATACGGATTAGGCAGCAGCAAGGTCGCGACAGAGCATCACGAGTCACACCATAAAACTACTCCGCTGCACCCCACTCATTGCAAATTTTGCAATAGTACCCATTTGACTTTAAGCCCCAGCATGCATGACCACCGTTGCGATGACTGCGGTGAGTGGCAAAGCGACGTACCGCAAGGCTACTCTACAGGCCGAGCGCCAGATTATTGAGTTGCCGCTATTGAGCTATAGCTGGTTTTAACGCTTCAGTAAACTCGTCATCCAGCTCACTATCAATCGCTTTAAGCGCCACATGCGTTTTTTCAACGTCATCTTGTTTACCCGCACGGCTCGCCATTAAGCCAAGCTCGATTAAGGTTGCACTGTGTTGAGGTTGCAGCTTTAATACTTGTTGAAAATAAGTATTGGCTTTGGCTAATTCACCTAAGTTTTCTGCCGCTACACCATTATAAAATAAGGCTTCCACACTGGCTGGCTCTTTGGCAAGCCAAGCATCAGCAACTACTTTTAACTCATCC
>JANXWL010000112.1 GCA_025351225.1 Methylotenera sp.
ATTAAGAAAATTTCAGCCGCAACAAGGTCTTCCGCACTGCCCAACAGCACCAGCACATCGCCTTCTGCCAGTATAATATCTGGCCGTGGATGAATATCCTCTAGCATATTGGGGCGGCGAATATATTGCAGCTGTACATCAAAATGCGAAAAATTAATGTCTTCTAAATATTGGCTCTGCGCGTATGTACCAGCCGTAATCTCAACCGAATGCAGGCGATTAACGCGCTGTTTGGTGTTGACTTTATCAATATCGGTAAGCCCGCCAAAAAAGCCTTTAAACATTTTGTAGCGTTCTTCACGAAACAGCCGAATACGTTTTACAACCCTATTAAGTGGCACGCCCAACAACACTAAGGCATGCGAGGCCAACATTAAGCTGCCTTCTAGCACTTCTGGCACCACTTCAGTTGCACCCGCTGCGCGAAATGCGTCCATATCAGCATCGTCATAAGTACGCACAATCACTGGCAAATTGGGGTAACCTTCTTGCGCCACATGCAGCACCTTCATGCTGGCGCGCGTGTCAGAATAACTCACAATCAACGCCTTGGCGCGCGCACCGCCTGCGGCCTCCAGCACGATTCTTCGCCCAGCATCGCCGTACATCACATGTTCACCCGCTGCGGCTGCATCTTGCACGCGCGCGGGGTCAATATCTAGCGCGATAAATGGAATGTTTTCTTCTTTTAAAAAACGCCCTAAATATTGGCCGCTACGGCCATAGCCGCAAATAATCACATGATCTTTTAAATTGGCGGTGCTATGTTCTATCTCATCGACAATTTGCGCACTATTTTTGGTGTAATTTTTGGCCAGTTTGCGCGCAATACGGCCATTTTTTTGAATGATAAAAGGTGCTATCACCATTGAAATAAGCGAGGCTGCCAACACCACTTGTAGCTCGTCTCCGCCGATGAGTTTTTGCTCTAACCCAAGTGCCAGCAATACAAAACTAAACTCGCCCGCTTGCGCCAAAATAATGCCCGTACGAATGCCCACGCCAGCCTCGTAACCAAATGCGCGTGTAAGTACAGCAATAACGGCCGCTTTAAACAGCACAAATCCCGCCAATAGCGCTAGCACCAATCCAATGTGATTGAGCATAAATTGAAAATCGAGCAGCATGCCAACGCTGATAAAAAACAGCCCAAGTAAAATATCGCGAAATGGCGCGATATCCGACTCCACTTGATAACGATAGCGCGTTTCAGAAATTAGCATGCCCGCGATAAACGCGCCCAGCGCATACGATAAACCAGCAAGCTTGGTGGCCGCTGCCAGCAACAAAGTCACCATCAGCACGTTCATAATAAATAGCTCGCGCGAACGTTGCGCGGCAACCAGCTCAAACCAATAATTGATGACCACTTTGCCAAATTTAAATAACACAAATAACAGCACGACGGTTTTAACAAGCGACAAGCCCAATATACTGCCTAAATCACCACTGTGTGCACCTAATGCGGGAATCAGCACCAATATGGGAATTACCGCTAAATCTTGAAACAGCAAAATACCAATACTTAAGCGGCCATGACGCGAGTTTAAATCGACACGCTCCATCAAAATTTTTGACACAATTGCGGTGGATGACATGGTGAGGGCACCGCCAATCACAAACGCGGTTGCCCAGCCTAAGCCCGCCAGCAAGCCCACTAGCATGCTCACACTTAAAGTGATGATAACTTGCGCGCCGCCTAGGCCAAACAAAGTTTTTCGCATGCTGTAAAGTTTGGGCAAGCTAAACTCCAGCCCCACGCTAAACATTAAAAACACAATACCAAATTCGGCTACTTGACGGCCAGATTCGGTGCTTGGCAAAAAGTTAAACCCAAACGGCCCAAATAGCATACCCACAAAAAAATAGGCCAGCATGGCGGGCAGCTTTAACGCGCGAAATAACGCCACCGCCAGCACCGAGCTAGTGAGTAAGAGCAAAACACTGGTTAAAGAATCAAACATAAAAAATAGTTTTCTGACTTGTTGTTGTTAAAGTTGCCGCTTCAGTTATCGCTTTAGGCAAAAATTGTGCCTACTTTTGCTATTTTACGCAAAAACACGTGTATTTTACTTTATTCATGGCGGTTTCCCTTTTATACTAATTGAATATGTCACCATCGTTACTACAAACGCATTTGCAACACGCGCCTGCAACAAGCCGGTTAGCACTTGCACGCAAAGTGTTAACTATTGAATCGCGCGAGATTGAAGCCTTGGCTAATAGGCTGGACGCGAGTTTTGACTCAGCTGTGCAACTTATTTTACATTGCCAAGGCCGCATTGTGGTGAGCGGTATGGGCAAATCGGGTCATATTGGAGGCAAAATTGCTGCAACCTTTGCCAGCACTGGCACACCAGCGTTTTTTATGCATCCCGCCGAGGCCAGTCATGGCGACCTTGGCATGATTACTAATGGCGACGTGGTGATTGCGCTATCTAACTCGGGCGAGAGCGATGAGCTTTTGAATATTTTGCCCACCATTAAACGCTTGGGCGCAAAAGTGATTAGCATTACGGGTGCACCAAACTCTACACTGGCCAAAGAATCAGACGTACATTTAAGCGCAGCGGTGACAGAAGAAGCTTGTCCTTTAGGTTTGTCGCCCACTGCCAGCACAACGGCTGCATTGGCTTTGGGCGATGCATTGGCTGTTTGCGTGCTGGATTGCCGGGAATTTTCGGCCGAAGATTTTGCGCGCTCGCACCCTGGTGGCAATATTGGTAGAAAGTTACTCACCCGCGTCAAAGATGTGATGCGTAAAGGCAACGCGATTCCTAGCATAAGTGAGGGTGAACTATTGTCTAGCGCACTCACTGAGATGACAAAAAAAGGTTTGGGACTGACAGCTATTATTAACGATGCTAAGCAGCCAGTTGGCGTATTTACTGATGGCGATTTACGCCGCATGTTTGCTAAAGGCATTTATACCAATAGCGCCAAAATTGCTGAGGTAATGCATCTTAAACCCAACACTATAAACGCCAATCAACTAGCAGTTGAGGCGGTTGAAATCATGGATCAGAAAAAAATTAATGGCCTGCTGGTGGTGGATGACGATGGCAAGCTGGTAGGTGCTTTTAATATGCACGACTTACTAAAGGCGAAAGTGGTTTAACATGATTTCAACCGACGTTTTAGCCCGCGCAAAAAATATTAAACTGGTCATTTTTGATGTCGATGGCGTTATGACAGATGGTGGCTTAACCATAGGCGACGACGGCCAGGAGTACAAAACCTTTAACACGCAAGATGGACTAGGCATGAAGCTGCTAAAAGCCAGTGGCGTAGAAATGGCGATTATCACAGGTCGCACCTCTAATGTTGTAAAGCAACGCTCTGAAAGTACTGGCGTTGCGCATTTTTACCAAGGTGTAGAAGATAAACTAACCGCCTTTAACGATTTAATTGCTAAGTTAAATATTAAACTGGAGCAGACCGCGTTTATGGGGGATGATGTTGTCGATATGCCGCCCATGCTGCGTTGTGGACTTGCTGTAAGCGTGCCTGCTGCGCCAGAATCAGTAAAGCAGCGCGCACATTATGTGACAACAAAAGAAGGTGGTCGCGGTGCCGTACGCGAGTTATGTGAGCTGATTATGCAAGCGCAGGGCACGTTTGATAGCCAGATGGCACCGTTTTTTAAGTAAGATGACCCGCTATGCTAACGCGCTCACCTTTATTTTTTCCACTCGTATTGGCCTTGTTGCTGGCCATCATTACGTTTTGGATCAACCTAACAGTAGAGCAGCAAGGCCCTAAAATTGATGGTAGCGATAGGCACGACCCAGATTACATCATGAACAAATTTGTTAACACACAAACCGATACCACAGGCAAGTTGCGCTACGTGCTAGCAGCAGCCGAGATGGTGCACTATCCCGATGACGACAGCACGGTGCTGCAACGCCCACGCTTCACACAATACACCACTGATAAACCGTATACACAAATTGAAGGCTTACGTGGCTACGTGTCTAGCAATGGCGAGCAAGTAACGCTGGTAGATAATGTAAAAGTAACGCGCCAAGCCTTTGATGGAAAGGGTGAAATGCAAATTTCTACCGAAAAATTAGATATTTTACCCAATCAAGACATTGCCAAAACCGATGCGCCAGTGGTGATTACGCAAGCACCTAAAACAGTGATTCACGCAACTGGGATGATTTTTGATAAAAAACACCAAACTGTACAATTGCTTAATCGCGTTAAAGTGCATTATGAGCAACCAACTGGCTTAGCGATTAAAAAACAAAAGCCACTTATAGAAAAATCAGCAGAGAAACCAACAAAAAAGCCAGTAGCAGCATTTTCGCCCGTTAGCTCAAAGGCTAAAGTGAGTAGTAACAAAACTGCAAGCAATAGCAGCAAAGAAACACCGTCAAAACGGCAAATTATTAAAATGAAATCGCGGAGCAATCATGAATAGCCTTGTACGCAATAGCTTAACTGGCATAGGCTTGGTCATTAGTAGCTTAGTTAGCATTTGTTTGTTTAGCACTTTTTTAATGAGCTCAAAGGCCTTTGCCGAGGCGGCTGACCGCAATCAACCGATTGAATTAGAAGCCGACACGGTTACCGTAAACGATGCCAAAAAAATCAGCACCTATTCGGGTAATGTGATTTTAACGCAAGGTAGCTTGGTGATTCACGCTGAAAAACTCATCGTACGTGAGGATGAACAAGGCTTTCAGCACAGCACATCCACGGGCAACCCAAGCACATTCAAGCAAAAACGTGAAGGCAAAAACGAATATATGGAAGGCAGCGCGCAACGCATAGAATATGACGGCCGCATGGATAAAGTGCAGCTTTACACCCGCGCATCAGTAAAACGCGGCGAGGATATTGTGCATGGTGATTACATTAGTTATGACGCCAATGCTGAATACGCAGAAGTGCTTGGCGGTACTAAATCAGAAAGTGGCGGGCCTTCTAGTGGCCGTGTTAAAGCCATTATTCAGCCAAAAAATAAACAGGTTTTACCTAGCTCTCAACCGCCCAGCTCCGAAGCACCAGCTAGTGCAACGCTAGCCGCCGCGCCTGCTGTTACTAAAACGCTGCGCTTCTCCAATAAGCTAGAATTACAATCAGGCCAATAAATAAGATAAAAAAATGAGCGAACTCGTTGTAGAAAATCTACGTAAATCTTACAAAACGCGCACCGTGGTGCAAGATATTTCGCTGCAAATAAGTAGTGGCGAGGTCGTTGGTTTGCTTGGCCCCAACGGCGCGGGCAAAACTACTAGCTTTTATATGATGGTGGGGCTAGTACCACTTGATTCGGGACGAATTTTACTTAATGGCAAAGATGTAAGCCGTTTACCCATACACAGCCGTGCGCGCTTAGGCTTGGCTTATTTACCACAAGAAGCGTCGGTGTTTCGCAAACTCACCGTTAGCGAAAACATCATGGCGGTGTTGGAGCTGCAAGAATTAAGTGAAAAACAAATGCACGACCAGTTAGAATCGCTATTACAAGAGCTACATATTGTGCATATTCGCAATAATGCTGCGGTCAGTTTGTCGGGCGGTGAGCGCAGACGTGTTGAGATTGCGCGCTGCTTGGCCACTAACCCTAGCTTTATTTTGTTAGATGAGCCATTTGCTGGTATTGATCCAATTGCTGTGTTAGATATTCAAAAAATTATTCGTCTTTTAAGCGCAAAAAATATCGGTGTGTTGATTACCGACCACAATGTGCGTGAAACTTTAGGCATTTGCGACCGCGCCTATATTGTTAATGATGGTAGCGTATTTGCGTCTGGCCACCCTAATGAAATTGTGCAAAACGAGGCCGTGCGCGAAGTGTATTTAGGTAAAGATTTTAGACTCTAGCCTAACAATATAAATCTTATGAAACAAAATTTACAACTTAGAATCTCGCAAAACTTAGCGTTAACGCCGCAGTTACAGCAATCTATTCGCCTGCTGCAATTATCATCGCTTGAGTTAAATCAAGAGCTGGATACTATTCTGCAAGACAACCCCTTGTTAGAACTGGTTGATGGTGAAGATTTTGACGATGATGCACCTGCAAGTGCTACTGATACTGAAAATGGCACTGCTGAGGCAAGCGGCGATACAACTGATGCCGACGGCGCGCAATCAACCGAAATTGACGATTTTGAAAATGATGCGTTTAGCAATTTAGATTATAAAGACCAAGACTATCAGGAAATAGCTAGCACCTCATCACAAGTAGACGAAACGCCGCAAGAAATTACTAGCGTTAAAGAAGATTTTTCTGCTACCGATTTTGATGATGATTACGACGAGTATGGCAGTGCCAGCAATTGGGATGAAGGCAGTCGCCAAAACAATAGTGACGACGATGACAATGATTTTAGCCGTCAAGAGCTAGTATCTGTAAGCCTGCGCGAGCACTTAATCAGCCAACTAAAGCTCATGCCACTGTCAGATCGTGACCAAACATTAGTGCTGTTACTCATTGATAGTATTAACGAGAACGGCTACTTAGAAGAATCGCTCGAAGATATTACCGAGTCGCTGCCGCTAGAGCTAGAAGTCGATTTGCTAGAGCTGCAAACCGCGCTAAAGCTCATTCAACATCTCGACCCACCCGGTTTGGGCGCAAATAATTTGCAAGAATGTATTTTGTTGCAACTGAATGTGCTGCCCAAAGAAACTGAATTTTTAGATTGTGCTAAAAGCATCGTCAGCCAACATTTGGCGGTGCTAGCCAACAAAGATTTTGCTAAGTTGCGCAAATTTTTAAACTGCGACGATGCGGCTTTAAAAGGTGCGCAAAACCTCATCAAGCAACAAAACCCACGTCCTGCCAGTGATTATGCGCAGCTGAGTGCCGATCACTATATTCAGCACGAAGTAATTGTGAAAAAAGTAAAAGGCATTTGGATTGCCACACTCAACGATGGTGTGATTCCTAAACTGCGCATCAACCAAGTATATGCGGATATTTTGAAACGCAACCGCGAAAATTCGAACCAATATTTGCAAACGCAAATGCAAGAAGCCAAATGGATGATTAAAAATATCCAACAACGCTTCACCACTATTTTGCGGGTTTCGCAGGCGATTGTAGATAGGCAGCGTAACTTTTTTGAGCATGGTGAAATTGCCATGCGCCCGCTGGTTTTGCGCGAGATTGCCGAAGAGCTCGAATTGCACGAATCAACCATTTCGCGTGTTACCACGCACAAATATATGCTCACCCCGCGCGGCGTGTTTGAGTTGAAATATTTCTTTGGCAGCCACGTGGCAACCGATGCAGGCGGCGAATGCTCAGCGACAGCTATTCGCGCACTCATCAAACAAATGGTGGCAGAAGAAAACATTAAAAAACCACTTTCAGACAACCAATTTAGCGAGATTTTAGCCAAGCAAGGCATCGTCGTGGCACGTAGAACCATCGCTAAATATCGCGAATCCTTAAATATTCCACCTGCAAATTTAAGAAAAACACTTTAAACTAGAAACGCATTGGTAACCTTTTTCACCGATTTAATATGAGCTAGGCTTTAAGGAATTAAATGAAAACACCTCAGACAATCGACATGAATACTTTGCGTATTAAAGTCCCAATTGTCATCACACTCTATTTTTGGATCATCAAAATTCTTGCCACTACAGTCGGCGAAACGGGTGCAGATTTTCTGATTTTTAACCTGCATTTTGGTTTGCCAAATACATCACTACTAATGGGTGGCGTGCTGGCAGGTGTTTTATACGCTCAAGTCAAAACCAAAGCCTATATACCTTGGCTATATTGGCTGACAGTGGTGTTGGTCAGTATCGTCGGCACGCTGATTACTGATAATCTATCAGATAATCTGGGTATTTCACTTATCAATTCTACGATAGTTTTTAGTATGGTCTTAGCTATAATCTTTTTGCTATGGTTCAAAATTGAAGGCTCACTGTCTATTCACAGTATCTACACTGTGAAACGTGAGCTGTTCTACTGGGCAGCGATTCTTATTACTTTCGCACTTGGTACAGCTGCGGGTGATTTATTGGCAGAATCTATTGGCTTGGGTTATGCGCGCTCTGCCATGCTGTTTGGTGCTGTCATACTCATCATTGCGCTCGGCTTTTTCCTATTTAAACTTAATAAGATTTTAGTCTTTTGGTTGACTTATATTCTAACCCGTCCTCTAGGCGCGTCAATTGGCGATTTACTATCACAAAACGTAGCTAACGGTGGATTAGGCCTTGGAACAGTTGCCACTAGTGCGATATTTTTGGTGGCTATTGTAGGCTTAGTAACTTATATAACTATTACCCGTGCAGATGCCCCAACATCAGACAAGCAAGTGCTAAAATAAGTTATAAAACTTGACTCCATCAATTTAAAAAAATCCTCAACCTACCTGTACACGATCAAAAAATTTAACATTTAGCATATGTGGCTAGTTGCACAAAAGCTTCAAAAGAGTACACTGAAATTGTTCGATAAGTTTGGTTGTGCCACTTATTGGCAGGCTAAAGCTAATGATTGGTAGACTAACCTTAATGAACAAATTTCAATAAGGAGCAAGTTATGAATTTACAGTTAACAGGACATCACTTAGAAATTACTCCAGCAATGCGCGAATATGTGCAAAGCAAACTTGTTAGAATCCGCAATCATTTTGATCATGTGATTGACGTGAAAGTTACCATGAGCGTAGAAAAACTAGCCCAAAAGGTTGAAGCTACGTTACACGTACCAGGCAACGATTTACATGCCGAGTGCATAGATGAAAACATGTACAGCGCGATTGATATGTTGACGGATAAGCTGGATCGCCAAGTCGTGAAACATAAAGAAAAACAGGGCAGCCATAACAAAACTAATGGTGCAGTGAAACATCAAAGTATCGAGCAAGAACCAACTGTTAATTAACCTGCATTTGTAAATAACCCGCCTGCAAAATGACGAATGAGATTACCGTCATTCCCACGCAGGCGGGAATCTAGACAACAATGATGCTCAATATTAGTTTTAGCGTAAAATTAATGATTGAATTAAAACAATTATTTAAATTAAGTTGTCACAATAGCGGATTCCAATTTATCACAGAAAATTTTACCTTAACTGGACCCCACCTTGCAGAGCGCGCTGGCTTCTGCATAAATCAACCGTCACGCAGGCACACAGCATGTTGTGTGAAACCCCTGCTACACCCTGTGGGGGAGTAACGAGGTGGTGAGATTTTTAATAAACGAAAATTTAATATTCTATGGCTCAAATTGACGTAGCCGAACTCTACAAAGCCACCCGCCATAAACTTAAACTCAACTGGGTTGCTGGGCTTGATGGTGGCGCAAACCAGCTAAAATCAGAAAATGTCACCAAGCCTTCATTGGCACTAATTGGCCACCTGAATTTTGTACATCCCAACCGCGTACAGGTGTTGGGATGCGCCGAGATGGACTATTTGCGTAGCCTTAGCATCATCGCCATGCAGCAAGCCATTAGTAATTTATACTCCACCGATTTAGCTGCAGTGGTTGTCGCCAATGGCGAAAAACCAACTAAAGAATTAATTGCCGCGGCAAACGCGCATAATACCCCGCTATTTACATCGCCCATGCAAAGCCCGCAACTAATGGAATTATTAAGCCATTATTTAAAACAGGCGATAGCAGAAAGCACTAGCTTACATGGCGTTTTTATTGAGGTACAGGGCTTTGGCGTGCTGATTAAAGGTGAAGCCGCAATTGGCAAAAGTGAGCTGGCGCTAGAGCTAATTTCACGCGGGCATCGCTTAATTGCCGATGATATTGTCGATTTTTATCGTATCTCGCCTGACCGCTTGGAAGGTCGCTGCCCAGAATTGTTACAAGATTTTTTAGAGGTGCGCGGCTTAGGCATTTTGAATATTCGCGCGCTGTTTGGCGACAATGCCGTTAAGCCAACTAAACCGCTTGATTTGATTATTCAGCTAGAATTAGCCAACATGCAAAAACCGCAAGCGCTAGATAGGCTAAGCCTTAAAACCCAGCACGAGCGCGTGCTTGAGGTAGACGTTAGTAAAATTGTGATACCCATTGCCGTTGGGCGCAACATTGCGGTACTTGTAGAAGTAGCAGTGCGTAACCATATGTTATTACTACGCGGTATTAATGCCACGCAACAATTGAGCAAGCGTCAAAAGCAAATCATGCAAAAAGAAAGCAAAAAAGCCACCTAATGGAACTGATTATCGTCACAGGCCTTTCTGGATCGGGTAAAAGTATCGCGCTGCGTGTGCTAGAAGACGCTGGCTATTATTGTATTGATAACTTGCCAGCCACTTTGTTACCGCAAATTTCGCATCATTTGGAGGCGGTAAGCCAAAACAAAGTGGCAATTAGTATTGATAGCCGCAGCGCAGCTTTAGAAGCACTTCCCAACGCAATTGAGATGCTTAAAAATAGCGATATTTCAGTTAATGTGCTGTTTTTAGAATCATCTATCGAAACATTGGTAAAACGCTTTTCTGAGACGCGGCGCAAACATCCGCTAAGCAATGCCGATACCACCATGGCTGAGAGTATTGCTCGGGAGCGTGATTTATTAAGTGGCCTGGCCGAGCTTGGGCATCACATTGACACCAGCAACCTAAGTGCCAATGCGCTGCGATGCCATATTCGCGATTTAATTGCGCAAGATAGCAATAACCTAGTCTTGCTATTTACCTCATTTGGCTTTAAAAATGGCATTCCGCTAGATGCTGACTTTGTTTTTGATGTGCGTAGCCTACCCAACCCGCATTATGATGCGGATTTGCGGCCGTTTACAGGCAAAGAGTCACCAATTAAAGTGTTTTTAGAAAAACAACCGATGGTGATTGAAATGCTGACCGATATTACGCATTATATTGAAAAGTGGCTGCCCAGCTTTGTTGCGGATAACCGCAGTTATTTAACCATAGCGATTGGCTGCACGGGCGGCCAACATCGCTCTGTATATTTTGTAGAGCAATTAAGTGCCTATTTTAAACAACAAAAACAACAAGTGATTGTTAGGCACCGCGAGCTTGATTAACAGCAAACATCATTGATGTTCTTATTTAGCTATTGAATTTTATTTAAAAGGTAAAGTGGCATGATTGGTATTTTAATAGTTGCGCACGGCAGTTTGGGCGAAAGCATGATTCACTGTGTGACGCATGTACTGGGTAAAAGCCCACCACAATTGCAATATTTTGCCGTTGGCACAGACGATGACCCCGCCGATATGTTGCCCTTTGCACAATTGGCGGTAGAAAAGCTTAATACAGGCGATGGCGTTATCGTGTTATCGGATATGTATGGCGCATCGCCCTGCAATTTAGTGACTAAGCTACTAGCACCCAAGCATGTAGAAGGCGTTGCTGGTGTGAATTTACCCATGCTGGTGCGCGTGCTAAATTACCGCGATAAACCGATTAAAGTGTGTGTAGAAAAAGCACTAAGCGGCGGGCGCGATGGCGTGGTACATTTTACTAAAACAGGTTGCGACCACAATAAATAGAAAACCATTATGATTAAACAAGGCCTTCATGATTAAGCAAAACATTGAAATTATTAACAAATTGGGCTTACACGCACGTGCCAGTACCAAACTTACACAAACCGCTAGCCAATTCGCTAGCGAAATTTGGATAGAAAAAAATGGCCGCAAAGTAAACGCCAAAAGTATTATGGGTGTGATGATGCTGGCGGCAGCTAAAGGCTCTGTGGTGACAATTGAAGCCAATGGCGCAGATGAAGCGAACGCAATGACCGCCCTGCAAACCTTAATTAATGATTACTTTGGCGAGGGTGAATAGGTTGCCTGATTTACAAAAATCCAAGTCTAGTTTTAGCATGCATGGCATTGGCGTATCAAGCGGCATCGCTATTGGGCGCGCGCATTTGATATCTAATGCGCTATTAGAAGTTGTGCATTATCAACTACCTCAGCATTTAATTGACGATGAAATCGTACGTTTTAACAATGCCGTACAAACGGTTAAACAAGATTTAGAAATCGTTCGCGGCTCACTCTCAAAAAATGCGCCTGCCGAAATTAGCGCATTTATTAGCACGCATTTAAGCATGCTGGCTGATAAATCGCTCTCTGAAGCGCCCATCAGCATTATCCGTAAAGAGCAATGCAACGCCGAGTGGGCAATTAAGCAACAAATGGACGACATTGTTGCGCAGTTTGAGGCGATTGAGGACGAATACCTGCGTGAGCGTAAGCACGATGTGGTGCAAGTGGTAGAGCGCGTAATTAAGGTGTTATTAGGTCACCCTAATTTGGCCGTTAGCCAGACTAAACAATCGAACAAACAGCAAGAAGGTGCCATTATATTGGTTGCGCGCGATATTTCACCTGCTGATGCGATTCAATTTAAACAGCACCAATTTGCAGCCTTTATTACCGATGTGGGCGGCGCGACTTCGCATACAGCTATTTTGGCGCGTAGCCTCAATATTCCATCAATCGTGGCTTTGCAACGTGCGCGCGATTTAATTGATGATGGCGAATTGATTATTGTAGATGGCAGCCTAGGTGTGGTCATCATTAATCCAAACAAAGAAATTTTGGCCGAGTATAAGCTGCGCCAAGATCAATGGCAGCTAGAACAACAAAAATTACAGCGCATTAAAAGCACCAAAGCCGTCACTATTTGCGGCATGCCGATTGATTTATACGCCAATATCGAAGGGCCTGAAGATATTGTCAGCGTCAATAGTTCTGGCGCAGCGGGTATTGGTCTATACCGTACCGAGTTTTTGTTTATGAATCGGCGCGAAATGCCTGGTGAAGAAGAGCAATTTATCGCCTATAAACAAGTGGCAGAGGCCATGAAAGGCTTGCCAGTGGTTATTCGCACCCTTGATTTGGGTGCAGATAAACAAATGAACCCTGATACCGTAAGTAATTGCGCCAACCCAGCACTGGGGCTACGCGCAGTGCGTTTTTGCTTAAGTGAACCACAAGTATTTCACGCGCAATTTCGGGCGCTATTACGCGCATCGCACTTTGGCCAAGTAAAAATTTTAGTCCCCATGCTTTCTACGTTGGGAGAGCTACGCCAAACAAAATTATTATTAGAGCGTGCAAAAGCCAGCTTACGCAAAGACAATATTCCATTTGACGAAAATATTACCCTAGGCGGTATGATAGAAGTGCCCGCCGCCGCCATCAACGCAGAGGCTTTTGCCAAAGAGTTAGACTTTTTATCTATCGGCACCAACGACTTAATTCAGTACACGCTGGCGATTGATCGCACCGACGATACCGTTGCTCACTTGTATAACCCTTTGCATCCCTCGGTATTAAAGCTCATTCATATGACGATAATCGCAGGTAAGAAATTTGGTAAAAGCGTGTCGGTTTGCGGTGAAATTGCTGGCGATACTAAACTCACTAAACTATTGCTAGGCATGGGTTTACGGCAATTTTCTATGCATCCCTCTAACATTTTAAGCGTTAAAAAACAAATCTTGCAAAGCCAATTAAGCATATTAAGTGGTCATGCAAAAAAAATACTCAATACAAAAGATTTAGAAAAAATTGAACCACTGGTCGCTAAATTTAATCTGCATTAATGTGAAAGGACTCACCATGAACACAGAAATAACACCGCCTAACAATTTAACGCCTAGCAACGATGATAAAAATATCGCCACTGTTACGCACTTAGGCGGCACGGTGTTTTCGTTTATCCCAGCCCTAATTGTATGGATAATTAAAAAAGATGACAGTGCCTATATTGGCGATCAAGCGAAAGAAGCACTCAATTTTCAAATTACCGTGCTAATAGCGCAATTTATTGCCGCCATATTGGCATGGGTACTCATTGGTTTTATTTTATTCCCCATTATTTGGGTGGTGAATATTGTTTTTTGCATTATTGCCGCCATTGCTAGTAGTAAGGGCGAAACTTATCGTTACCCCTTATGTTTAAGACTTATTAATTAGAAAGAACCTTTGTGTCTAACCCATTATTAAACGCTTCAAACCCATTACTTTATCTAGCAGGCTTACCTAAATTTAATGAAGTTAAACCTGAGCACATCAGCCCAGCTATTGATAGCTTAATCTTAGAAGGCCGCGCCCTCGTAGAAACGCTCGCCACACAAACCGAGGCGCCAACATGGGAAAACTTTGCACTTAAGTTAGAAGACCATAGCGAGAAACTAGGTCGCGCCTGGAGCCAAGTTGGCCACATGAATGCGGTAGTCAATAGCCCAGAACTACGTGAAGCCTATAACGAAAACTTAGCAAAACTCACCGATTACGGTAGTGATATGTCGCAAGATGAACGCCTATACGCCAAATATAAAGCCATTCAAGCCAGTGCTGCGTTTGCAAAACTCTCACCTACGCAACAAACTATTATTAACCATGAAGTACGTGATTTCAAACTCGGCGGTGCCGAGCTGCCCGAAGCGCAAAAAGCACGCTTTAAAGCCGTGAGCGAAGAGCTTTCTAAATTGGGCTCTAAATTTGAAGAAAATATTCTAGACAACACCAATGACTTTGCGCATTACGTTGAAGATGTCGTCGATTTAGCGGGTATACCAGCCGATGCGATTGAGGCGGCGGCTGAAGCTGCAAAAGAGGCTGGAAAAGCAGGTTATAAATTTAGCCTGCAATTTCCCTCGTACATGCCTGTATTGCAATACAGCGAAAACCGCGCACTACGTGAAACGCTTTACCGCGCCTATGCCACCCGCGCTTCTGAGTTTAGCAAGAAAGAATGGGATAACACCAAACTTATTAGCGACATTTTAAAGCTCAAGCAAGAAGAAGCGCAAATGTTAGGCTTTAAAAATTATGCCGAACTTTCGCTTGCCACAAAAATGGCCGATACGCCTGCGCAAGTTACTGAGTTTTTAGACACCCTAGCCAAACGCGCAAAACCATACGCTGAGCGCGATATGCAAGAGTTGGTAGCCTACGCCAAAAAACTAGGTATTACTGACATGCAAGCTTGGGATGTAGGCTATGTGAGTGAGAAACTACGAGAAGAGAAATACGTGTTTTCTGACCAAGAAGTAAAACAATACTTTCCAGAAGACAAAGTGCTCGCTGGCTTATTTAAAGTGACTGAGACTATTTTTGGTGTGCAAGTTCGCAAAGCAGAAGCACCCGTATGGCATGCTGATGCTGCCTTTTATGAAATTAGCGACCGTGCTAACAAACCCATTGCCTACTTTTATTTAGATCTTTACGCCCGCAACAATAAACGTGGTGGCGCGTGGATGGATGAATGCATTACCCGCCGTAAAAAAGCTGATGGCATTGAGCTGCCGGTGGCTTATTTAACCTGTAACTTCTCAGCGCCCCTCAAAGGGGAAGATGGGCGTGGTAAACCTGCCCTCTTCACACATGATGAAGTGATCACCATGTTCCACGAGTTTGGTCACGGCCTACACCACATGCTCACCCAAGTGGACGAATATGGCGTTTCAGGCATTAAAGGCGTGGAGTGGGATGCAGTCGAACTGCCTAGCCAATTTATGGAAAACTTCTGCTGGGAATGGGAAGTGCTACGCCACATGACCGCCCACGTAGATACTAGCGCGCAATTGCCACGTGAGTTATTCGATAAAATGATTGCCGCTAAAAACTTTCAAGCGGGCATGCAAACTGTGCGCCAAATTGAGTTTTCATTATTCGATATGCGCTTACATGGCGAGTTTGACCCTAATGGGAAACAGTCTGCATTAGATTTAATCGAACAAATTCGCGATGAAGTTGCGGTGGTAAGACCACCAAAATGGAACCGCTTCCCCAACAGCTTTAGCCACATCTTTGCAGGTGGCTACGCCGCAGGCTACTATAGCTACAAATGGGCAGAAGTGCTTTCTGCTGACGCCTACAGCTTATTTGAAGAGCTTGGTGTGTTATCTGTGCAAGCAGGTAGCCGCTTTAAAAACGAAGTGTTAGCAAAAGGTGGTTCGCGGCCAGCGATGGAATCATTTGTCGCGTTTAGAGGTAGAGCGCCCAGTATGGATGCGTTGCTGAGACATAATGGAATGGCGAGTTAATGGCTTAACGTATTCACATTGGATAAACAATATGTCTAAAATTTCTATTTTTAACAGTCCTTATCAATCTAAAGCAATTAGTAAACACAATGCTAATTCAGCAGGATGGAGCGACCTTTATGCCCCTAATACAGAACTAGCTAATTATTTTGAATGCCCTATTTGTAATAAGAGTGTAAAAAAAGCTTCAAAAACATAAAAATAAAACACATAAGTAATTGATGCCGAAGCCCACATAGGGCGCAATAACTGCAAGGCATTACGCCGCATGAAAGATTTTCTTTTTGCACATTATGTTTTACTAATAAACCTTACAAAATATGAGTTTTTAGCATGCTAAAATGTCGTAAAGAATAATTGAGATTAAGCCATGAAACTTGCGACTTGGAACGTGAACTCGCTTAATGTGCGCCTACCGCACGTGCTGGATTGGCTTAAAGAAAACCCGGTTGATGTGCTTTGTTTGCAAGAAACCAAGCAAGAAGATAGTAAGTTTCCCTATGATGATTTAAAAAGTGTGGGTTATAACGCCATTCATAACGGCCAAAAAACTTACAACGGTGTGGCAATTTTAAGTCCACATGAGATGTTGTATGTTAAGCATGGAATTGATGACTATGATGATGAGCAAAAGCGCGTAATTTCAGCCACAATTAATGGCACACGCGTGGTCTGCGTGTACATTGTAAACGGCCAAGCGGTTGATAGCGAAAAATACGAATATAAAATGCGCTGGCTAAAGGCGCTTATTACTTGGCTTGCAGAAGAGTTGATTAAATACCCAAATTTAGTGCTTTTGGGCGATTACAATATTGCGCCAGAAGACCGCGATTGCCATGACCCCGCCGCGTGGATTGGGCAAATTTTGGTTTCGCCACGAGAGCGTGAAATGTTTGAAAAAATAATTGCGCTTGGGCTGCACGATAGCTTCAGGTTGTTCGAACAACCCGAAAAAAGCTTTAGCTGGTGGGATTACCGCATGATGGGTTTTAGGCGCAATTTTGGTATGCGTATTGACCATATTTTAGTCAGTGATGCGCTAAAAGAAAAATGTGAAAGCTGCATTATCGACAAAGCACCACGCAAGTTAGAACGCCCCAGCGACCATACGCCTGTGATATTAACGCTAGCGTAGGCGCTATTTTTAACCGCTCCTGCAAACTGTTAGCCTTTAATTTTAATACCCAACTGCTTAAGTTTACGGTACAAATGCGTGCGTTCTAAGCCTGAAATTTCGGCCAATTTACTCATATTACTGTTAATCACCGCCATGTGATGTTGAAAGTAATGCCGCTCAAAATCATCACGCGCCTCGCGCAAGGGCAAGGCCAAGTCAATTGGTAAGGCTAGCGATTTTAACTCGTGGCTTTCTACACTGCTGGTAAATTGTTCTAACACACGGGTTACATCGTCTAGCGCAATTTTTTCGCCTAAGCTGCTTAACATCACGTTTTGCACCACTGCTTCTAGTGCGGCTAAGTCGCCTTGCCAATCGGCATTTCTTAACGCATTAAGTGCGGCGGTATCAAAGCTTTTATATTGCACCCCAGCCGTTTCAACCAGCAAATTAGCCATTGCGGTGGCAAGGTCGGGGATATCTTCGCGGTGATCATTTAATGCGGGTACTTTAAGCGTGCTAATTGAAAGCATTTGCAGTAAACTACTATCAAACTGCGGCTGATCGGCCAATTGCGGCAAGCTTAACGAGCTAGCACATACTACGCGCACCGCATATTTTTCGGCTTTAGTCAGCAATAGTGCTAGGCCTTTTTGCTCGGTTTTATTAAGCGCAGATACCTCATCAATAAACAATAAGCCTTCGCGCGATTGTTCTAACAATGACAATGGCGCAGTAGCCAGTTTTTCATATTCGCTTAAACCCAGCCAAGGTGTGCCTGCAATATGTAAAAAGCGCGCGCACAGCTCTACACTGCCGCCTTTTTTGCCGACTAATAGCAGCGCATTTTTAGTGCGTGAAATTTGCTCTAGGCGCTGTTTTAGCTCATTAATCACCAAGCTTTTGCCAAAGCTGGCTAAATTCATCTCAGTTTTTGGGTGCTGTTCGGCATGCTTTAATGCGGCGGTTACTGTTTTAAGTAATTTTTGCAGCGCAATTGGTTTTTCTAAAAAATCAAAAGCGCCAATGCGTGTAGCTTCTACTGCAGTATCTATCGTGCCGTGGCCAGACATCATCACCACAGGCATGGTTAGCAGACCAGCATTACCCCATTCTTTTAGCAAGCTAATACCATCACAGTCTGGCATCCAAATATCTAGCAACACCATATCTGGCCGCTGTTTTAAGCGGGCATCGCGCGCGGCTTGTGCGTTCTCTGCCAGCGAGACTTGATGCCCTTCATCTTGCAAAATATCGCTTAGTAATTCGCGAATGCCAATTTCGTCGTCCACTACCAAAATATGCCGTGATGCCATGTCATGCTTCCTTGTTATACTTCGCTTACTTTATGTTTCTGTTAGCTTTTTAATGCGCTTTTTTACTGGCTTTGTCTCGCCAGCACTTGTTTGTAATTTGGCTTCTAGCTTAGCCTCTATCCTACCATTAATATTTTTGTCAATTGGCAACACAATAGTAATACATGCGCCACCAGTTGGGTTGTTTTCTATTTTAATCTGTCCGTGGTGTTCTTCAATCATTTTTTTAACAATCGCTAAACCCAAGCCTGTGCCGTGTGCTTTGGTGGTGACATAAGGCTCAAACGCGCGCATCAGTAAATCGGCAGGAAAGCCTTGCCCGTTATCTTTCACGATCAGCTTAATATTGGCATCATCACAGCTAGTTTGCACTAATATGCTGGGGCTATCTGCTTGTTTTAGCGCATCTTGCGCATTTTGCATTAAATTATGCAGTACCTGCCGCAGCATAGTTGCATCGCCTTTAATATCGGGCATATCGGCGGCTAAATTATAAGTAATTTTGGCCTGTACCGTTTCTGTACTCGTATTTTCATACAACACTGAAACGTCTTTAATCAGCTTATTCAAGTTCAATTTACTTAAATTGGCCGACGGCGCACGCGCATATTCGCTAAACTCGTTTACCATGGTTTTCATGGCACTTACTTGATTCACAATAGTATCTGTAGCGCGTTGCAGCATATGCGCGTCATCAGCATTTAGCTTGCTGCTTAACTTATGCTGCAAACGCTCGGCAGAAAGCTGAATCGGCGTGAGCGGGTTTTTAATCTCGTGTGCAAGTCGCCGTGCAACCTCGCCCCAAGCCGCATCGCGCTGGGCTTGCACCATGGTAGTCACGTCGTCAAACACCACTACAAAGCCATTATCAGCCGCACTATTGTTGCTGGGCAAGCGGGTAGCGCGCACCAACAATAGTTGTTTGCCTTGCGGCCGAATAATTTCAATTTGTCGCGTGAGTTCAGTTTTTTGCAGCTCGCTGGCTTTGGTTAGCTCAAAATGCGTTTGTACTAAGCTAACAAATTCGGCTAAAAATGGCTGATGCTCAGTAATTTTGATAAAGGGCTGATTCTCAAACAACATCAGATTAACGCCTAAAATATTGCTAGCAGTGACGTTATAGGTGCGTAGCTCAGCCTTTTCATTAATCGCCAACACACCAGATGACAAGTGCGCCAAAATGGTCTCTAAATAGCCACGTGCCGCCTCTACACGCGCTCTATTGCGCTCCGTGGCTTGTGTGGCATCGTCCAATTGGCGCGTCATGCTGTTAAACGATTTCACCAAAATGCCCAGCTCATCTTTGCCATGCTCGGGCAGCATGGTGCTGTAATCGCCGCTAGCAATGGCACGCGTGCCCTCGGCCAGCACAGTAAGCGGCTGGGATAACTTGCGGCTTAGCACAAAGGCAATCGCCAAGGCCGACAGCATGGATAGCATGAGTACCAAAGTAAGTGTGAGCTTAAAAATATCTTTTAACGAGTTACGGCTGTACGATAGCTCTTGATAATCCCGATACACGTCTTGTACCGCCTCAGCCGTGTTAGAGAGCGATTTTGGCACGGGTTGCAGCAGCTGCAAAATACGCGTTTCACCGGCTATTTCTTGCACATTAACAGGCGCTAGCACCCGCAAATATAAGCCTTTGTTAAGGATAGGCTCAATTTTGCCATACACGCGCGTTTGCGCTTGGCGCAACTGTGGAATACTAGGCAGCTCGGGCAAAAAACTAGTTGGATCACCGCTAGAAACCGACAGAATACGGCCTTGTAGCGATAGTAGCGTTGCATCTTGTATACCAGACTTCTCGCGCAAATCATTTAGCAAACTATATTGACTACGTGTTGGCTGAAAAGCCAATGTGGTCGCCATATTCTCGGCTTTATCTTCCACATCTTTTAGCATAATATCGAGTGCGCGCTGACCCAAGCTTAGGCCGCCATCTAAGGCAGATTCTACCTTGACGTTAAACCATGACTCGATAGACCGCGTTAAAAAATTTACGCTAACCAAATACACAATTAAACCTGGAATAATCGCCATCAACGCAAACGTACCCAGCAAACGCAGCGTAAGACGGCTGCCCATTACACCACTTTTAATTTTTTTGTACAGCTGCCAAAGTTGAAAGCCAATGAGCATAATTAATGCGCCCGCCAAGCCAATATTCAAATACAACAAAATTTTGTAATAATCGCCAGAAATGGCAGTATTAGCACTGGCCAGCGAGAGTAAATAGAGCAGTGCTACGCCTAAAGCAGCACTCACCATTAAAATATATCTCATCGTTGACGCCTAAAAACCATTATTATTTAAGCACTCTGCCGCTAGCCTCTTTCAGCGTCCACTCAAATTTTTGCGAGCTTAAATTCCACTTTTCTGAAGCAATTGCATCAACCTGAATCGCCTTTGGCAGCTTAGTTTGATCAAGCCGAATGAGCAAGGCCGCTTTATATACATCGGGTTTTTCTAATAACGCTCTATCAACTACTTTCCATTCATTTAATGTAAGCAGCTCGTTCATGGCCTCGCTCAGGCTGGCAAACGATTGCTGATGCCCAGCACGATTCACCAAATATTGTCGGCTGAGCGCGTGGTAGCTTAAGCTTACTGTTTGCGAGACAGTCACAATTTCGTCGTCAAACCAATATTTGCGCGGGCTAACAATTTGAAACTCAATTAAAAAATTAAGTGGCACGCCTTTGTTAATAGCTTCTTCAATTTCTTTATCAAAAGTCATATCGACATCGGCGTTTAAGCCATAATAATCGTCTTGCGCTTGCAACTCTGCGCTTTTAATATTAATGCCGCTGTCTGCAGCAAATGCTAGCGAGGCCGCACAAATTAGCAGCAACAATAAGCTAAGTTTTTTGCAAAAGTGCATAAAAAAGGCCATCGTGCTGGTGAGTGGGAATAAGTTGACCATGCTGGTTTTGAATGTTCTTTTCAAGCTCGTTAGTCAATAAAAGTGGTAATTGAGTTGCATCGTTATGTTTTAGTAAAAATTGGTCTATTTGTTGTTGATTTTCTTCATTAAAAATCGAGCAAGTCACATAGAGTAATTTACCGCCTTTTGCCAACAATTGCCACAAATTCGCTAAAATTGCTGCTTGTTGCATGCAAAATTTAGCAATATCGGTCTCGCGCCGTA
>JANXWL010000170.1 GCA_025351225.1 Methylotenera sp.
GAAAATCTAAGTTTTGCAATGTATGGCGAAACCTTATGGCCAGGTAATTGGCCACCTTCCCCTGGTTTTGCGCCTTGTGCCATTTTGATTTGAATTTGATCGGCGGAAGCCAAGTATTCCGCCGTGACGCCAAAGCGACCAGACGCAACTTGTTTGATGCGTGAGCGCATCGAATCACCCGCTTTAAGCGCGATATTACTTTCGACCAAATTCAGGCCAATCACATTCGCCATGGTGGTGTCTTTTGACACAGGAATAAAACGTTTCGAATCTTCACCGCCTTCACCTGTGTTGGATTTTCCGCCGATGCGGTTCATCGCAATCGCAAGCGTTGCGTGTGCTTCTGTCGAAATAGATCCAAGTGACATCGCTCCCGTAGCAAAGCGTTTCACAATTTCTTTGGCTGGTTCAACTAAGCTAATATCTATCGCAGCGTTGGCTGGCTTAATCTCAAACAAGCCGCGTAGCGTCATGTGACGACGCGTTTGGTCGTTGATTAATTTGGCGTATTCTTTGTAGGTGCTGTATTGATTGGTGCGCGTGGCGTTTTGCAATTTTGCGATTGAGTCTGGTGTCCACATATGTTCTTCACCGCGCACACGGAAAGCATACTCGCCACCTGCATCCAGTTGGCGTGCTAATACAGGGTCGTTGCCAAATGCTTGATTATGCAAGCGCATGGCTTCTTCCGCAACTTGTGACAAACCAATACCTTCAATTTGCGTGATAGTACCTGTGAAATAGGCATCAATAAATGCGGAGTTTAGGCCAATTGCCTCAAAAATTTGCGCACCGCAGTATGATTGATAGGTAGAAATACCCATTTTTGACATGACTTTATATAAGCCCTTGCCAATCGCTTTAACGAACTTTTTGTTCGCCTCATCTGGCTTATCAGACATGCTAGAAATTGTTCTGTAGGCCAGCCAAGGGAACACAGCCTCTGCTCCGTATCCAGCTAACAAGGCAAAATGATGCACTTCACGGGCGGAGCCAGTTGAAATAACCAAACCCGTATTCGTGCGTAAGCCAGCTTTAACCAAATGCTGATGCACAGCCGAGCAAGCCAATAATGCTGGAATAGCAATTTGCGTTCTTGATGTTTGGCTATCGGTCAATATAATAATGTTGCAGCCATCACGCACCGCTTGTTCAGCCTTGCTGCATAGCTGCACTAATGATTTAGCCATACCTGCAGCACCTAGGGCAATATCATAGGTCATCAACAAGGTGATAGCGTTATAGGCGCCTTCCGTGCTGGCGTCTATGGTTTTAATCTTGACATAATCTTCGCGCGTTAAAATTGGCTGACTCGCCTCTAATCGTATGGGCGGATCCGTTTCGTCAACGCCTAAAAGATTAGGTTTTGGTCCAATAAAAGTCACCAGCGACATCACCAACTCTTCACGAATTGGGTCGATTGGCGGGTTAGTGACTTGTGCGAATAGTTGTTTAAAGTAGTTATACAGCACTTTTGGTTTGGCTGATAACACTGGCAAAGCAGCGTCATTGCCCATTGAGCCAGCACCTTCTTCGCCATTGGCAATCATTGGTTGCAAAATAAATTTAATGTCTTCTTGCGTGTAACCAAACGCTTGCTGAGTATCAAGCAGGCTTTCTCTCATCTCAAAATTGGTATCTTCTTCTGGCAAATCACTGAGCAAATAGCGTGATTTTTTAATCCAAGCCTTATAAGGTTTGGCATTGGCCAGCGCATTTTTGACTTCATTATCATCAATAATGCGGCCTTGCACCATGTCGATTAACAACATTTTTCCTGGCTGCAAACGCCATTTTTTAACGATTTTTTCTTGTGGAAACGTCAGCACGCCCATTTCAGACGCCATCATCACAATGTCATCATCTGTCACCAAATAACGGGCAGGGCGCAAGCCGTTTCTATCCAGCGTTGCACCAATCATATTGCCGTCAGTAAACGCTACCGCAGCTGGGCCATCCCACGGCTCCATTAGCGCAGCGTGGTATTCATAAAACGCACGGCGATTGTCATCCATCAGAGCGTTGTTATTCCAAGCTTCTGGAATTAACATCATCATGGCATGGGGCAAGCTGTAACCACCCGCGACTAATAACTCAAGGCAATTATCGAAGCAGGCAGAGTCGGATTGATTTTCGGCAATTAATGGCCAAAGTTTTTCTAAGTCTTCACCAATAATGGCCGATTTCATGGTCTCGTGACGCGCCGCCATCCAATTAACATTGCCTTGCACGGTGTTAATTTCGCCATTGTGCGCAATCATACGAAAGGGGTGTGCGAGATCCCAGGCGGGGAAGGTGTTAGTTGAAAAGCGTTGATGCACCAAAGCTAGCGCAGAAACAACCGTTTCATCACACAAATCAGTGTAGTAAATACCCACTTCATTAGCCAACAGCATACCTTTATAAACGATAGTGCGGCTTGAAAGTGAAGGAATATAAAACGCAGCTTTGTCGACTAGATTAAGCGCACGTACAGCATGTTCAATACGTTTACGAATCACAAAGCATTTACGCTCAAATACCGTTTGGTCGCTTGCTTGCGAACCAATAAAAACCTGACGCATCACAGGTTCAACATCACGAGCTGCATCTGCAATATTGCTGTTATCCACTGGCACATCGCGCCAGCCGAGTAAAGTTTGATTTTCTTCTACGATAATTTTTTCAATTAATGCTTCGCAAGCAGCTCGATTTTTTACGTCTTGTGGTAAAAACAAATTGCCCACCGCGTATTGACCTGCTTCTGGCAGATTAACATTAATCTTTGAGGCCTCTTTGCGCATAAACGCATCGGGCAGTTGCATCAGCAGGCCAGCACCATCGCCCAGCTTAGGGTCGTAACCCGTTGCGCCACGGTGGGTTAAGTTGGTTAAAAGTTGTAAACCTTGGCTGACGATTTGATGGCTTTTTTTGCCTTTAATGTGCGCGACAAAACCGACCCCACAGCCGTCTTTCTCGTTACGTTTATTGTATAAACCTTGGTTTTTTGGTGCTTGCATGATTGCTTGCATATCTGGTTGCATTACTTGCATATTTAGCCACGTACAAAATTTTTAGCGGAACCTACAATAATAACGTTAAATACGTTCAAGTTCAATCGTTTAAGCGGCTTTTAATTGACATTTGCGCATTAATTTTGGGCTAATTAAATAAATTTACCAGCAAATCGGTTGACAATACAAATGAGAATGATTATCATTTGTATGTAGTTATTTTTATTCCGTTAGGGGTTAAATATGCGTGACGCATTATGTAAAAAAATTGAACTTGCCAATGGCCTAGGCGTGCGGCTGTTGTATTGCGAGAGCTGCCAAGTAGTTGAGCTGGAAATTGGGGCAATCTCATTTAAACTTAGCCCCGATATGATTCAGCGTATGGCCAATATCATGATGAAAGCCAGCCTTAAGCTAGATCATGTAAATGCAGCAAGTAAAAAGCCTGCGTTTACTCAGCCGCAATTAATGCATTAGCTTATGGCTGCAAACGCTTTTTTGGCAGCTGCAATTGTCGCTGCAATATCATCATCAGAATGTGCAGCAGACACAAATCCTGCCTCAAACGCTGACGGGCCAAGGTAAACGCCGCTGTCGAGCATGCTGTGAAAAAACTGGTTAAAATGCATTTTGTTATTATTTTGCATGATTTCTGCATAGCTGGTTGGGCATGCAGCACTGAAATACAACCCAAACATGCCGCCAACATTTTGCGCGCTAAAGGTTACGCCCGTTTGTTCGGCAACCGCCATTAGGCCATCCATAAGCTTTTTGGTTTGCGCAGTTAATCGCTCGTGAAAACCTATTGCTTGAATCAGTTTTAGCGTCGCCAATCCTGCCGATACCGCCACAGGATTGCCTGACAGCGTGCCTGCTTGATACACCTTACCCACAGGCGCCAAGCACTGCATAATATCTTTACGGCCGCCAAACGCGCCCACAGGTAAGCCACCACCAATCACCTTACCTAAAGTTGTCATATCAGGCTTGATATTGTAAAGCGCTTGAGCGCCGCCTAAATGCACTCTAAACCCTGTCATGACTTCATCGAAAATTAGCACTGCACCATGTTTGGTGCAAAGCGCGCGTAAAGTTTGTAAAAACTCCATGGTGGGCACTATTAAATTCATATTGCCCACTACAGGCTCAATAATCACACAAGCAATTTCATCACCCGTTTTATCAAACAAGTCTTTAAGTTGCTGAGTATTGTTGTATTCAAGCGTCAAGGTGTGAGCGGCCACACTCGCTGGCACGCCGCCAGAATCAGGCTCGCCAAACGTTAGCAAACCAGAGCCTGCTTTAACCAATAAGCCATCAGAATGGCCGTGGTAACAACCTTCAAACTTCACAATGGTGTCGCGCCCAGTAAAGCCGCGCGCGGTGCGAATCGCACTCATGGTCGCTTCAGTCCCGCTGCTATTTAGACGCACTTGCTCCATGCTGGGTACTAATTTATTGATGAGCTCCGCCATTTCCAACTCTAAACCAGTCGGTGCTCCAAATGACAGGCTATTGGCTGCAGCTGCCTGCACTGCCGCAATCACCTCGGGATGTGCATGACCCACAATCATCGGACCCCACGAGTTGATGTAGTCTATATACTCTTTGCCATCAACATCCCACAGCTTACTACCCAGACCCTTTTTGAAAAACACTGGTGTGCCTCCCACACTGCGAAATGCGCGTACTGGCGAGTTCACTCCACCTGGAATGAGTGCTTGGGATTTTTCGAATAGGTTTTGATTGAGTGATGTCATGATGTTAATAATGGCTTAAAAAGTTGTGAGAATTGTTTAGCTGACAATTTTACGTCATTTGCGTTAAAAATAGCGTTAATCACGGCAATTGCATCGGCACCCGCTTGAATGACCGAAGGTGCATTTTGCAAAGTAATGCCGCCAATAGCCACTGTTGGTATATTAAGTTCTGTTTTAGCGCGCGCAAACAACTCCAAGCCCGCGACAGGCGCATTCGGTTTGGTACTGCTGGCGAAACATGCGCCAAAAGCCACATAACTTGCGCCCGCTTGCTGTGCGGCCAACGCCAAATCAAAACGGTTATAGCAAGATGCACCCAAAATTTTATCCCTGCCTATTCTTGCTCTAACTTCCGCCAAATTGCCATCATCTACGCCTAAATGTATGCCATCTGCATCTAGGGTTAAACAAAGCTTTACCGAATCGTTAATAATTAATGGTACGTTATATTGACGACACAATGGCAAAAGTGCGCGCGCTTGCTGGGTTTGCAATTTGTGGTTTGCAAGCTTGTTGCGGTATTGCAAAATATTTATGCCGCCTAGCAGCGCAGCTTCTACCTTTTGCAGCAACAAATCAGTATCAGCCATATCGGGCGTGATTGCATACAGGCCTTTAATCATATCAAGCCTTTAAAGCATGCTAATGCTGAATGAACGGCGATTTGTCATTGCTGTTGCCGTTTTCTTTAGCTTCTTCATCTTCTTCACGCGCCCAAAAAAAGCGGTCAGGGATAAACTGCCCCATGCCTGGGCGGAAGGCGTTTTTAAGTGTTTGCCAAGTGTATTCTTGCGCCTCAATAATCGCTTCTTCCATACTTAAGCCATGTGCTAAGCAGGCAGCAATTGCACTAGTCAAAGTACAGCCAGAGCCGTGATAGCTACCCACAAGCCGCTCCCAATGATAAGCCTTAATAAGCCCGCTAGCGCCAGTTGCGCTGGTGCCATAAAGCGAATTCACTACATCGATGCTGCGTTCGTGCGTACCTGTCACTAGCACATATTCGCTACCCATCTCTAGCAAGCGCATGGCTGCTTCATCTAACGAAGTATGTTGAATTTCGTCAATATCATCGTAAAACGCCAAACGACGCGCCTCTAAGCTATTGGGTGTAATCAGCGTTGCTTGCGGAAACAACAGCTCGCACATAGCCGCCTGCATCTCTTCGTTAGCTAGCTCGTCACCGCGGCCGGAGGTTAAAATCGGATCAATTAGCAAAGGCACATCGGGGTAATCCGCCACAATTTCGGCGATTACTGCGATATTTTCTATACTACCCAAAAGCCCAAGCTTAAACGCCGACACTTGCACGTCCTCTAAAATAGTCCGCGCTTGCTCGTTAATTAAATCAGCATCTAGCGCCATCACACTCTCAACACCCACGGTATCTTGCACGGTAATGCCTGTAACGACCGATAGCGGGTGGCAGCCAATACTGGCTAG
>JANXWL010000172.1 GCA_025351225.1 Methylotenera sp.
AATTATTATCTTACCGCACGTTGAGCTTTGCCCTGATGGCGCGGCGATTGAAGCCAAAACGGGTGATTCAATATGTGAAACCTTATTAAAAAATGAAATTGATATTGATCATGCTTGCGATATGGCATGTGCCTGTACAACTTGCCATGTAATCATTCGAGAAGGTTTTAAAACCATTGAACCTTCCGATGACCAAGAGGATGATTTACTGGATAAAGCTTGGGGCTTAGAACCTAATTCACGACTATCTTGCCAAGCCATTGTTGGCGTGACTGACTTGGTAATTGAAATCCCGAAATACAGCATCAATATGGCCAAAGAAGGCCATCGTTAACCCAAGCTTGTTATTCAGAACTTGATTAGATTCCGGAATCAAGGCCACAATAATAGCAAAAACTACAGCATAAATGTGTCAGGTAAAAAGCGTACTTTTCCAGTATTCAGATCGTAAACACCGCCGACTACGCCAATTTGCCTCGCATCCAACATATCCTGCACAATATCGCTGGTGCGAATAATTTGGTCAATTTGGTATTGCACATTCAACTCACAAATTTTCTGTACATATGATTCGTTTTTAGATGTTCTATCATCCACCACCGTTTTTTCGTGGCGAATAGCAGGCTTAATCATATTAATAATCTCGCCAATATGACCATCTTTAAAATCATCACAAGCCGCTTTAACCGCGCCACAACTGCTATGACCCATTACCACAATCAGCTTACTGCCTAAGTATTTGCTGCTAAATTCCAAACTACCTATGCATTTATCTGACGCGATATTGCCTGCCAAGCGTACACTAAAAATATCACCTAACGCTTGATCAAATAGCAACTCAACTGGCGCACGTGAATCGCTACAACTTAAAAAAGACGCAAAAGGCCGTTGTTCTGCATTGGCAATTTCGATAACATTTGAATGCTCTCGATGGGCTGAGCGATTGTTTACAAATCTTTCGTTGCCTTCGATTAAAATTTCTAATGCTCGCTGTGGTTTGATGTTTGCACGATTAGTGTTTGGGTGTGTGTACATAAAATCTTTATCTTCTATCTAGTAATACTATTAGCTTCTACACAATTATACTAATATTATAAGTGATATGAGTTTTTAATCTAAAAATTTTATCATGTTATTCGCTTAGCAACATTTCGCTCTGTTGCAATAAAAGTTCTGATAGGGCACTAGGCTGATATTGTTTTTTGGTGGTAATGGCATAAAAATTTTCAAAAATATTTGGCAAAGTAGCGTACTCCTGCAGCTCTCCTCGACTAATTTCATCTCGCACTACCACTTTTGGTAATACGGATAATGCGCCAGAATCACGCGCTAGTAAACGTAGCATGGCCATATCATCTACTTCGGCAAGAATATCTGGCTCAAATTGCCACTGACCACAAAGCGAATCAAAAGCTGCACGAATCTCACTTTGGCGACTGGGTAGCAGCCAGCGATATTTTTTAAAGTCTTCGGGAAAATGAGTACCATATTGTTTATCTGGCGGCCCAATTACCGATACTTGCTGCCGCGCAATCAGTTGGCAACGCCACTTATTTTCCGTATCGCTTTGCACGCTAATATTAGAAAGCACTATATCTAAAGCATGCGTTTGCAATCGATACAATAAATCGTCCAGCCTGCCAGATTGCATGTTAAGACTAACCAAGCTTCTGGGTAATAACGGCGCTACAAATGCTTCAAGAAAATTTCTAGATAATGTGGAAATTGACCCAATACGAATTAGTTGACGATGTGATTGCTTGCCTTGTTTTAAAAAAGCTTCCAGCTCCTCGCCATTGCTAAAAATTTCGTTAGCATAGCCCAATACTATTCTGCCTGCTTCTGTCAGTGTAAGCGTTCTACCAATTCGGTCAAATAATCGTATATCTGACACATCTTCTAATTGCTTAATTTGCATAGAAAGTGCTGATTGAGAAACATGCAGTTTTTTTGCCGCTTTCGTTAAATTACCTATCTTTGCTACAGACCAAAAATAGTAAAGATGATGATAATTGAGTCTACTCATATCGTAAGTATAAACGTTCTTTAAAAAAGATTGAATGGCTAAGTTATAACTATTTTACTTAGTTTTTTAATTATTTAATAATATGAATTAAATAATTAAGGGAATTTTTATGCGCTACCTTCAAGAGTTAAGTCAACTATCAGTGCTTGCAGTGCCAGTCATTTTTGCCTTATCGGCAATGTTAATTTTATTTCAAAAAAATACTGAAGAAGTTTCTTGGCGATTGTCATTTTTGGCGGTTTGGCTTAGTTTAGGCGCGGCGGCAATCGCCAGCATAAGTCATTTCTTATTAAAAATAAATCACGATATTATAGAAAATGATGTTTTAAATCGTATGGTTAGATTCATTCGTGTAGATCCATTAAGTTTAATCATGCTGTGCTTAATTACTATTGTTGCACTGGTGATTATCAAGTTTTCAAAAAACTATCTAAATCAAGAACCAAAACAAATGCATTATCAATATTGGTTTATGGTAACGCTGGCAAGTGTATCTGTGGTGATTACCAGCAATCACTTTGTCATTTTTTGTCTGGCATGGATTAGTATCAGTATGAGCTTACACCAGCTACTAATGTTTTACCCTAATCGCCCACGCGCCGCATTAGCAGCCCATAAAAAGTTTTTGATCAGCCGCTTGGCAGATGTCTGCGTAATTACAGGCGTCGCGCTTTTATATCACCTTCACCATGCTTTTTTCATCTCTGAAGTGCTTTCGTTTTACCAACAAGCCTTACAACAACCCATGCAGCCTGCCAATCACTTAAGTCAGTTAGCCGCTGTGATGTTTGCGATTGCTGCGATACTCAAATGCGCGCAGCTACCGCTGCATGGCTGGCTAATGCAAGTGATGGAAGCACCCACGCCTGTTTCAGCGTTATTGCATGCGGGCATTATCAATATGGGCGGATTTTTGATGATTTTATTGTCACCGCTAATTTTGCAAAGCCCCATTGCACAATGGCTGTTAATGGTTGTAGGCGGCATTACTGCAATCGTTGCCAGTTTAATTATGATGACGCGCATTAGCATAAAAGTAATGTTGGCATGGTCTACTTGTGCGCAAATGGGCTTTATGCTGCTGGAATGTGGGTTAGGCTTATACGAGCTAGCGCTGCTACATTTAATTGCCCATTCGTTTTATAAAGCCTATACATTTTTAAGCTCGGGTGATGCGGTGCAACACTATTTGCAAGAAAGTTTGGCTAAAAGCCATATTGCATCGACAGTTTCACCCAAGGCTATACAATGGTTAATAGCATCTGCTTTAGCCATACTTTTAGTCAGTCTATTATTTTTAGTGTCGCAAACATTCGCAAATAATCAAAATGGCTTTTTAGCCATAGCCGCTATTGTCAGTGTTGCTATCACCATACTACTTAGTGAAAACCTATATAGTCGGGCAAAAATAATACCTATTGGATTAATGGCATTAGGCATTGTGCTATTTTATGTTATTTGGCACACCCTATTTAGCAATCTTTTACCAGCGCATATTTTGCAGCCAACACTGAATAGCACGATGCTCATTTGGGTATTAATACTGTTTACTAGCCTACTTTTTGGGTACATCACTTTACGCTATCTCCCTTATAGCAAGTTTGGCCAATGGCTATACCTTAATTTGTACGCAGGCTTTTATCTGGATGAGTGGGCAACCAGAATCACTTTAAAGGTATGGCCAGTAAAACTGCCAGCGCGTCAGTTAATAATAAATTCAGCAAATAAATTCAGCAAATAAATTCAACCATACCATTCAACCTTTAAAAAGGCTTTTCTTGATGAGTAACCTGAAACAAAATACACAAGCAAACATGCTGACTACGCAGATGAAAGATGCGATTGATAAGGCATGCGCTGCAATTGCACCAACTTGGCCGCTTGATCAATTTATTGCAGTAAATCCTTGGTGGGAGATGACGGATCAACCCATCGAAGCCGTATCGGCCAAGCTAAAAACGCTTGCCAATATCAACTGTTTAATGCCGAGTGACTATTACTTAAGTGGCTGGCAAAACAACACTATTCTTAAAACACATTTAGCTAAAGCCGCTAAAGAGCAACAGCTTGATGTAACTATTGAAGCACTTATAAATCGCTTGGAGTTTAAATCTCTAGCAGTTAAATCTACCGATAATCAAATTAGGCTGCTCAGTGATTTATTAGACGACACACGCGATCTAAATCATGAAATGTCTTGGCACGATGAAATTAGCCAGCAGATTAGTCAATTTTGCGCAGCTTATTTTAACCAAGGCAGCATGCTGCAATTTCCATCACAAACTGGTCTTTACCAAAGCTGGCTGTTAATGGTGCGGCAAGACGTCGGCATTGAAATTTTAATGGACGTTAAACATTTATCATTAGTATTTAAAGCCCTGCCCAACACACCTGAGCAACTAATCGCGCTCGCGATTAGTGAGCTGGGGGTGCCAGAACATGCTATCACGGATTATTGTCATGCCCTGCTGCTGAACACCAATGGCTGGGCTTCTTGGGTGGCTTATCTGCGGTGGCAAGACCGACTTAACGGTAAAAATAATGAATTGATGAATGATCTATTAGCGATTCGTATGGCATGGGCGCTGGTAATTTGGCGGCATTGTGAATCTGCAGAGTTAAAGCAAGCTTGGTGCAACAACTTAAAAGCTTGGCCAACCATGTTGGCGGCAAACTTAGCAGCACAAAAATTAGATTGGTGCTGGCAGCGCGCGGCAGAAATCGCTTACCAAGAAAATTTACATAAGTCTTTATTAAGTTCAGAAGCTAATAAAATTCAGCAACCAATCTTGCAGGCTGCTTTTTGTATTGATGTACGCTCAGAATTATTTAGACGCGCCTTAGAAAAACAAGACAAAAATATTCAAACCATTGGTTTTGCAGGATTTTTTGGCTTACCTATCGAATACCAACCTGCAGGCAGTGAGTTAGTGCGTCCACAATTACCAGGCTTGATAAAGCCCACCATTCGTGTGCAAGAGATTAATTTACCAGCAAATGCAAGTGCCAATAAACGCCAGAATAGGTTTGCTAATATTGCAAGTTGGCATCAATTTAGTCGCTCTGCACCCGCTACATTTACTTATGTTGAAGCGACTGGTATTTTTTATGTCTATAAACTACTTAAAGCAAGCCTGTTTCCATCAAATAATCAGCACCCTATTAATGTACTAAATGCCAATAGCCAAGCTACATTTGCACTTACCAATGAAGCAGGCACCTTAAGTTTAGTCGATAAAAAGAATCTAGCAACTGACATTTTACGGGCAATGTCGCTGACCCAACACTTTGCACCCATTGTGCTATTAATTGGCCATGGCAGTGAAACTTGCAATAACGCCCATGCTTCAGGTTTAGATTGCGGTGCTTGCGGTGGGCAAACTGGTGAAGTGAATGTGCGCATATTGGCCGATTTGCTTAACTCTGCTGACATTCGTGCAGAGTTAGCGTTGGATGGCATCATTATTCCTGTACAAACATGCTTTATAGCAGGGCTTCACAACACCACATCTGACAACATTACTTTGTACGATTTAGAAAAATGGCCCGTTGATAGTGAGCACGTCAAGCAAGTGAATACATGGCTTGCAGCGGCCAGTAGTTTGACAAGAATTGAACGGTCTGCAAAGTTAGGCATTAGCGCAACTAACGAGCAAACGACTGAAAGCGCTATTTTAGAGCGAACCAAAGATTGGTCACAGGTTCGCCCAGAATGGGGGCTGGCTAACAATGCCAGCTTTATTGTGGCGCCACGCCATCGTACAGCGCACTTAAATTGTGAAGGTCGAAGTTTTTTGCATGATTACAGCTGGCAAAACGACAAAAACTTTAAGGTACTAGAGCTAATTATGACTGCGCCAATGATAGTCACACATTGGATTAACCTGCAATATTATGCATCGGTGACTGATAACCTAAAATATGGCAGTGGCAATAAAGTACTGCATAATGTGGTTGGGGGTAATATTGGCGTCTTTGAAGGCAATGGTGGCGATTTACGAATTGGGATATCTATGCAATCTTTACACAACGGTAAACAATGGATGCACCAGCCGCTGCGGCTTTCAGTGTATATCGAGGCGCCACAATCGGCGATACAAGAAATTGTTAACAAGCATCAATTTGTCAAAAATTTAATTGATAATAACTGGCTGTATTTGTTTAGCCTAGACAACACAGAATATGAAGCCGCGACAAGGCAAATTAGTCGTTACTATTTAGGTGCTTGGCACAACACTCAAGGTATAACAGATACCATTAAATAAGGCTGCTTAATGTCGTATGCTGTAACCATCACAAAAAAGCCCGCTACAAGAGCGGGCTTTAAA
>JANXWL010000174.1 GCA_025351225.1 Methylotenera sp.
CCGCCATGACAAATAAATAAGCATCACCTAAATATTGATGAAGGCCTAATTGTGAGCCTGCTAGAACTAACCACGCCGCCACAGGTGCGATAGTTGGCCAAATTGAGGCGGGCATCCATTTATTTAGCTTATTTTTCATACTTTTTGTTGTGTTAAAACAGGGGTTACGCTTTTTATAGTAAAGGCTTAATGGGTGTTAATTGGTATATTAGCACCTTATTACGCTTTGCAAGCGGCACGTATTGGTCAGGTTTGTCAGTCGCCGCATTCCAACTATTGTCGGGCTGCATATCGGTTTCTATCGTGCTTTGCACTTGGCTGGCTAAGCTTGGTTCTTCAACAATCACGCCAACCTCAGTGTTTAAGTTTTGCGAGCGTGGATCAAAATTAAAGGTGCCAATAAATACCGTTTTCGCATCCACTACCATGGTTTTAGCATGTATTGCAAAACTGGGTGGCTTGGCACTATTAAGCGAAACGTGCGTAACCATTCGCTGTTTAATTTGCGCATCTGGTTTAAATTCAAAAATTTCAATACCCATTTTTAGCAGTGCATCACGTTGGTTTCGGTAGCCGCTAAAGGCTTCAATATTGTCAGTAGAGGCCAGTGAGTTGGTGCTAATGCGCACTTTTACGCCGCGATTAATAGCTGCTTTAAATAACTTTTTGGCCTGTGCTGACATCACCAAATAGGGTGATTGAATCACAATTTGTTCTTGTGCATTTTCTACTAATTGCGCTAGTTTTTGCGTGGTAAGTCCGCCGCCGCCTAGCAAGTATTTCATGTGATTTTTGCCAGGGGTGTCACTAATAAATGTGACGTTCGTCCAAATCACTTGGCTTGCCAAGTCGCCAAAAGCTTGCGGCGTTGCGGCTATTTCTTGCTTAAAATTTGCAGAGAAATTATCAGGATTGTTAGCGTAAGCATGCAGCCTACTATAAATGGTTTGAATCTCAACATCGTTCACCGTGACGTGTTTTTGCATTAAACCTAAACCGTCGTATAGCTCTTCTACAGTTGCGCTAAGTGGGCTAACCCAAAAACGCTCAAAACTGGCTTGCATGTCTTTTACGGTTTGGCCAAGTAGCATCGCGTCGCGGTCGCGAAAGTTAAATGTTTTGTTATAGCCAAAGTATTCGGCTGCCATATTGCGTCCGCCCGTAATGGCCACCTTGCCATCAACAATAAAAGTTTTGTCGTGCATGCGCTGGTTAAAGCCGCGAAAATTAATGGCTAAATTCAATAAGCGTTTGTGAAAAGGCGTGCCAACCGAGTGCTGCGGATTGTAAATACGAATCTCAACATTGGGATGTTTGGCGAGCGCCAGTAGTGATTTATCGGGCGCATCAACCAGCAAGTCATCCACAATGACGCGTACCTTAACACCTCTGTCAGCCGCGCGCAGCAAGGCCTCGGATGCCAATATGCCGATATTATCAGCACTCCAAATAAAATATTGTACCTCGATGGTTTTTTGCGCGTGGTCGGCCAGCCAAGCGCGTGCTACTAAAGCATCTTCGCCAGTATCTAGAACGTAAACACCGCTTTCTAGAGGGTGCGCGGCAATTTGGGTATCGATAAAGGTAAGTGAATCTTCTGCGGCATGCGCAGAAACAATAAGCGAAAAAAATAATAGTAAAAATTTGACCATTTTTAGACTTTCAATAAACTCAAGATCACCATTTCGGCTACGCGAATACCATCCACGCCTGCTGATAATATACCGCCAGCATAGCCCGCGCCCTCGCCACATGGATACAAGCCTTTGGTATTAATGCTTTGCAGCGTGTCATCATCACGTTTTATTCTGATCGGCGACGAGGTACGCGTTTCTACACCAGTTAGCAAGCCATCGGCCAAATCGTAACCGCGAACCAGTTTGGCAAATTGTGGAATCGCCTCTCGAATCGCGCTAATGGCGAACTCTGGCAAGGCGGAATCTAAATTGGTTAAATGCACACCAGGCGTATAACTGGGCAATACTTCACCAAATTGGGTAGAAGGTTTATTCGCCAAAAAATCGCCAATCAATTGCGCAGGGGCGGCGTAGTTACTGCCTCCCAGAGCATAGGCTTTTGCTTCTAGATCACGTTGCAATTGCATTCCAGCAAGCGGATTGTCTGGATAATCCACCTCTGGCGTAATACCCACCACAATGCCCGCGTTAGCGTTACGCTCGTTGCGACTGTACTGGCTCATGCCATTAGTGACGACGCGACCTTCCTCCGACGCTGCTGCTACCACCGTGCCACCTGGGCTCATGCAAAAGCTATACACACTGCGGCCGTTACTGGCGTGATGCACCAGTTTATATTCGGCCGAACCAAGTTTGCTTAATAAATCTTCACTATAGCTATTGCCGTAACGCGCTTTGTCGATGAGCGATTGCGGGTGTTCAATACGAAAGCCGATTGAAAACGGTTTGGCTTCGACAAATATCCCTTTTTTGTGAATCATCTCAAACGTATCGCGTGCACTGTGGCCAACAGCTAGTACTAAGTGGTTCGTCACAATGTGCTCGCCATTGGCTAGCACCACGCTTTGTACCTCATTCTGGTTTTGAGAGTTAACGCCAATTTCAATATCGTCCACGCGGCTTTCAAAGCGAATCTCGCCGCCTAAACTTTCAATGGTTTTGCGCATGGTTTCTACCATACCCACCAGCCGAAACGTGCCGATATGCGGGTGGCTTACGTACATAATCTCTGGCGGCGCGCCAGCCGCTACAAACTCTTGCAACACTTTGCGGCCATAATGTTTTGGGTCTTTGATCTGGCTCCACAACTTGCCATCAGAGAATGTGCCGGCGCCGCCCTCGCCAAACTGTACGTTCGATTCGGGGCTAAGCTCGCTTTTGCGCCAAAAATTAAAGGTATCCTTGGTTCTTTCTCTAACGGCTTTGCCGCGCTCTAATACAATCGGCTTAAAACCAGCTTGTGCCAAAATTAGTGCGGCAAATATACCTGCTGGGCCGAAGCCAACAATAACTGGCCTTTGCTGCAAATGTGGCTTGCTTATTGATGCTACGTTGACTGCCTCGCGCACTTCTTGCTGTACTTGATGTACTACCTGCGAAGCTTGCTCGTGGTCGCCTTGCCTCAACTGCGCAACCGCATTTTCGCCTTTCTTCGAGCTATTTTTTTTAATATTGTTTACAGTTGCTACAAATTGATAATCGATATCTGGCGTTGGCTTTACATGTGGGTCTTTTGCGAGCTTGGCCAACAGTTTTGCCTCGCCATTCACTACTACATCTAGCGAATACACAAACAAAATTGCATGCGATTTTCGTGCATCGACCCCACGCTTAAAAATAGAAAAACTAATAATATCGGCCGCGTTAATAGCCAATTTTTTAACCAAAGCCGCTCTGATTTCAGCGTCTGTATGCCCAGTTTCGGCAGAGGTGGTTAACGGTAATTTGATTTCAGTGATTCTAAGCATAGTTTCTAAGCATGTTTTTAAATAGTGTTTCTAATCTTAAATGTCTAAATTTAATTGCAACAGCTTTTTTAACATTGGCACGGTGACAGGTTTTTTAGTGACAAGCGACCACTCATCAAGTGCATCAAGCGTTGTCATTAGCGTGGGTAAATCGCGGCGCAAATAGCGCAGGCAGTAGTCTACAACTTCAGATGGCAATAGTATGCCGCGTTCTGCCGCGTGCTGTTTGAGCGCTTGCGCCTTTTCTTCGTCATTAAGTGGATGCAATTGATACACCAAACCCCAAGCCAAACGCGTGGCTAAATCATCGCGCAAGCCCATCTGCGTGGGGGCATGTAAACCAGCGGTGATTAAAAAACTGCCAGATTCTTTTAGCTGATTATATTCATTAAATAAGGCAATTTGCGCGCCGTTATCAAGCAAATGTACATCATCTGCAACCCTCATCCCTATTGCCTTACAGGCCGATAGTAAATGCGATTTCCCGCTACCCTTTTCGCCCCAAAGATAGATAAAACTTGGGCAATCGCCGCTAATAGCGGCATGTAAACTAGAAAGCACTTCAGCGTTGCGCCCGACGACAAAGTTTTGCAGTGTGGGTGGCGCAGGCGGCTTAATGTCCAGTAGGAGTTGTTTCATTGGAATGATAAAAGTATTTAAAACAACTTATTTTAAATACGTGTCGCTATGCAAATAGCTGTTTTTGATATGACGCAATCCCACAGCAATAGCTGCGCTAACTGGCAGAGCAAGCAAAATGCCAGTAAAGCCAAACAATTGGCCGCCTGCTAGCAAGGCAAAAATCACTATAACGGGATGCAAACCAATACGGTCGCCGACCAGCTTGGGTGTGAGTGCCATGCCTTCTAGTAATTGACCTAGTCCAAATACCAATAAAACAGGCACGACTTGACTAAGTGAGGTGAATTGTAAAGCGGCGACGAGTAACGCTAACACAATGCCTGTGGTGATGCCTAAATAAGGCACAAAACCAAGTAAGCCAGCCACCAAGCCAATTGGCAGGGCCATGTTAAGGCCAACTAGCCACAGGCCAATCACGTAAAACGCACTCATGGCGAGCATAACTGCAAGCTGTCCACGCAAAAATTCGGCGAGTACTTGGTCAATTTCTTGGGCGATTTGTGTTGTTTTGCCAATGAAATCACGCGGAATCAGCTCACCGATTTTTTGCATAAAAATATCCCAATCACGTAGCAAATAAAATAGCACCATAGGTAGCAGCAAAGTATTGGCCAGCAAGCCAATTAGCGCCATGCCGTGGCTGCCCGCGCTTATTAGCACGTCGCCAAACATGCCGCCCGCAGTTTTCCAGTTTTTGGTGATAATTTCTTGAATTTGCGCGGGGTCGATATTCAGGCTAATGCCAAATTGTTTTTGCAGAAAAGGCTCTAGAGTAGCGCGAATGTTAGTGATGACGTCGGGTAGGCGTTGCGCTAGCAATAGCGACTCTTTTTGCAGTAGCGGAATTAAAATGAGAATGAGCGAGGTCAACATACTAATAATTGCCAGCATCACCAGCACAGTGGCAAGTGTGCGGCCAAGTTTAAATTTGCCAACTCCCCACAAGCAAATTTTATCGACCAGCGGGTCGCAAATATAAGCCAAAATTGCCGCGATTAAAAACGGTGTAAGTACCGGTAGCAGCAAATAGAGCAGCGCTAAAAAAGCAGCGATTAAAATCAGCCAGCGATTATTCGCCAAAAAATGAGTATTTTGGCCGCTATTTTTGGGGATATTAGTCATATGAGTTAAAATTATACTTAACTTAATCAACCTTAATGCAATAAATTGAATCGAGAACAGTTTTGGCAACAAATGA
>JANXWL010000181.1 GCA_025351225.1 Methylotenera sp.
CACCGCGCCACTTTTAAGTGTGAGCGGTGAATCAATATGCGCACTTTGTGGGGCGACCATTCCAACAGAATCAGTGCCAATAGTATTATTTTCATCCATAATTATGATTATACTATGGCTTATGGCACAAACTAACACCCCTAATAACCAATCTAGTCTACAAAGCTTTGCAGGCCGCATGCCACAACTTGCGGCGGGCGTATATGTGCACGCCAGCGCCACGGTGATTGGTGATGTGAGTTTAGGTAAAAATGTCTCGGTGTGGCCTGGCGCGGTGATTCGCGGCGATATTAATTTTATAAAAATTGGCGCTGGCAGTAATATTCAAGATTGCGCTGTGCTACATGTTAATCATCAATCCGCCTACGATCCAGCAGGCTCGCCTCTGATTATTGGCAACAACGTTACCATAGGTCATTCGGTAATTTTGCACGGCTGCACCATTGAAGACGAAAGCTTAATCGGCATGGGCAGCATTGTGATGGATAAAGCGGTAGTGCAAAAACAGGTACTAGTAGCGGCGGGCAGCCTAGTGCCAGAAGGCAAAGTGCTAGAAAGTGGCTATTTATATATGGGTAGCCCCGCTAAAAAAGTCCGTGTATTAACTGCGGAAGAGATTGCTTTTTTTATGGTATCCGCCAATGGTTATATTCAGCTTAAAGACAAATATTTAAAGTAACTTTATTTAGTTTAATTGGCCAAGCGTCACTCTGTTAATCCCTGCTAAGTCTTTTACATGGTCAGTCTCACTAAATCCAGCTAGCTTTAATAAGTCAGCAACTTTGTTGGCTTGATTATAACCATGCTCCAACAGCAGCCATCCACGCGGGTTTAGGTGTTGTGGCGCTTGCGCGATGATGGCGCGAATATCGTCTAAACCATCCATGCCAGAAGCCAGCGCAGAGATTGGCTCAAAACGTAAATCACCTTGTTTTAGGTGTGCGTCATTGGCTTCGATGTAAGGCGGATTGCTTACAATCACATCAAAGCGCTGATTTTTTAAAGCATCAAACCAATTGCTGAGTATAAATTGCACGTTAGCAATTTGCAGGTTTTGCGCATTTTCTTGGGCGGTTTTTAACGCACTTTCAGAGGCATCCACCGCAGTCACTTGTGCAAGTGGCCGATATTTTGCAATCGCCAACGCAATTGCACCAGTGCCTGTGCCGAGGTCTAAAATTTGAGATTTTTCTTGGGGTGAAATTTTTGCCAAAGCTGCTTCTACCAAGGTTTCCGTATCAGGACGTGGAATCAGTGTATCCGCTGTGACTTTCAAATTGAGGCCATAAAACTCACGGGAACCCAAAATGTAAGCAATCGGCTCGCCATTTAAACGGCGATTAATTAGCGCCTCAAACTCCGCATGGATATTGGCTTCCAGAGCATCATTTTCATGTGCGATTAACCAAGCGCGGTTGACGTTAAAGACATGTTGCAGCAGAAGTTGGGCTTCAAGCGCGGCTTCGTTCGAGTCAAGCCGAGTGGTGGCGCTGGTGAGGAGAGCTTTAATTTTCATCCGCCCTACGCTTGCTAGTTAATTAAATTTGCGCTAATTAAAGCCCAAACATGAATTCCAATTGCAACCAGTGCTGTCGGTATTGCAATAAACAGAATTATTGGCCAAGCAGTTGTTAGTCGAGCCATTATTGTCTGTTCATTAATTAGGAAGGCTTGGAGCATAGATTCAAAATTTTCATTTGGGGCAAGCGCTATTTTGGCCATATTTTTGTTATTCAAAGATATTACAATCATCTTAGTAACTTCCCAAAATACAAATGTGAATACAGAAATGAGCATTAGTGTTGCTGAGATTCTTGCTAAACATTGGGATATCAATGCGCTTGTATTTGACCACAATGCAAAATATGCGGCGTAGCCAGCAACCATTATAAGATTGGTGTATGCGGCAGATTTTTCATAAAAAACGGCATTAACCTTGAGAATCCACTCTCTTTTGTCGTTGAATACTTTCAACTCATCTTCAGTCATTCTGTTCCCCTTAACTATCTTCACCCAAACTCGCCAGCAAATCTGCCTGATGTTCAGCCATCAACGCGCCAATAAGCTCATCCATATCGCCTTCGGTAATCGCATCAATTTTGTATAAGGTTAAATTAATGCGGTGGTCGGTAATGCGGCCTTGCGGGTAGTTGTAGGTTCTAATTCTCTCACTGCGGTCACCGCTGCCAATCAAGCTTTTGCGCTCGCTGGCGATTGCGCTATTTTGCGCGTCTACTTGTTTAGATTTAATGCGCGCGGCTAGCACAGCCATGGCTTGTGCTTTATTGGCATGCTGACTGCGGCCTTCTTGGCATTCCACCACAATGCCAGTAGGCGCGTGGGTAATGCGCACGGCGGAATCGGTTTTGTTAATGTGTTGGCCACCTGCGCCAGATGCTCTATAGGTATCGATACGAATATCGGCAGGGTTGATGATGGTATCGTTAATTTCATCGGCTTCTGCCAGCACGGCGACCGTGCAGGCGCTGGTGTGTATGCGACCTTGCGTTTCGGTATCTGGAACACGCTGCACACGATGCACACCAGACTCAAATTTCATTTTAGAGTAAGCACCGTAACCTTCAATTTTGGCGATAATTTCTTTGTAGCCACCCACTTCACTTTCGTTGGCCGACATAATCTCGACTTTCCATTTTTGACGATCTGCATAGCGGGAATACAT
>JANXWL010000184.1 GCA_025351225.1 Methylotenera sp.
TGCCGAGTTACCAAGCACGGTTGTCGATGCACTAAAAAAAGCAGGAATTTCGCAAGCTAGCGTAGCAGTTTATGTGCAGGCGGTTGATAGTACAGCGCCTACGCTTAGCCTAAATGCCGATAAAAGTATGAACCCAGCATCGGTGATGAAGTTAGTCACGACCACAGCGGCGCTAAATTTACTGTCGCCTGCTTACCGCTGGAAAACAGAAGTGTACAAAGATGGCAATGTGAATAGTGGCGTATTGACGGGCAATTTAATCATTAAAGGTTATGGCGACCCAAGTTTTAAAGCGCAAGAGTTTTGGCGCTTGCTGATGAGTTTGCAGCAAGCGGGCATTAAAGAAATTAAAGGTGATTTAATTATCGATAAAAGTGTATTTGCCAAAAGTATAGGCGATCGCCACACCTTTGATGAAGAGACTTGGCGCGCTTATAACGCCGAGCCGAGCGCATTTTTGGTGAATGGTCGCAATACTAGTTTTAAATTTACTGCTACTGATGTGGGCGTGAATATAAGCCAAGAGTTTGAGTTGCCAGAGGTGAAAATTATTAACAATATGAAGCTGAACACTGGTGCATGCGGTGAATGGCGCAGCCGTTTTGGCTATACCGTTAAACAAAAAGAGGGTTGCGGTAATGTCAACTGCAATAAAGTAGCGGCTGCTGTTGTCATGTTTAATGGCATATTTTCGCCCGATTGCGGAGAGCGTTATTTAGAGCTAAGCGTGTTAGATGATGAACAATATGCGTTTGCAACCTTTAAAAAGTTGTGGCACGAGCTGGGTGGCAAGTTTAATGGCAAGCTTAAAGTGCAAGACTCGCCAGCTAGTGCAATTAAGGTATTAGAACAAGCTTCAGATCCACTTGGCTATGTGGTGCGCGATATTAATAAATGGAGCAATAACCTGATGGCGCGGCAGTTGTTGTTGACTTTGTCTTTAGAAAAACAGGCTGCGCCAGCCTCTGAAACCAAGGGTGCGGCGGTGATTAAAAGTTGGCTAGCCACTAAAAATATTAATGCAAGCGAGTTGGTCATTGAAAACGGCTCGGGCTTATCACGCATAGAACGCATTAGCGCGGAGCATTTAGGCCAGTTGCTAGTCAGCACTTACCAAAGCCCTGTTATGCCAGAGCTAATGGCCTCGCTGCCAATATTGGCGCAAGATGGTACGTTAAAAAAACGCTTAAACGATAGTACGATATACAGTGCAATACAAGGCCGCGCGCATCTTAAAACAGGCTCGCTAGATGGCGTAAGTGCGATTGCAGGGTATGTGTTAGATGCCCATAATCGTCGCTACGTACTGGTGATGCTAGTGAATGATAAAAAAGCTGAAGCTGCAAAAAAAGCTCAAGATCCATTAATTGAATGGACCTATTCGCATTAAATTAACTTTAACGGCGTTGTCTCAAAATTTACATTAAGCAACATGCCCAAACGGGCTATTGTATGACTGATATTTAACGCGTAACCTAAACATTTAGATTTAGGAATGTGAGGAGTGACGTCATGTTAAACGGCTTAATTAAGAAAGCGTTAGTTTTGCAACTGGTTTTGGGTTCATCCGTAGTTTTTGCCAATACTTATAATTTTACTCAAATAACCAGCAATGGTAACGAGCCTGTTGCGTCTCAATTGTTGGTAGATGTTACGCAATCTGGCGCAAATGTATTATTTAAATTTACCAATAGCTCGGTGATTGCATCGTCTATTACTGACATTTATTTTGATTATGGTAATACCAACTATTTTACGTCTATCAGCAATAATGCATTAGGCGCAGCTGGTGAATCAGCTGGTGTTAGTTATGCAGATGGTGCATCACCACCAAACTTACCAGCTGGCAATACTATTGGCTTTACTGCGGATGCAAGCGGTGACTCAGCACCACCTGTTATGGCAAATGGCGTAAACGCCGCGAATGAGTATGCAGCGTTTTTAGGTGCGCTTGGACTAAATAACAGTTTTAGTGATGTCATCGCTGCATTAGATAGTAATGCATTTCGTATCGGTTTGCATGTGCAAGCCATTGGTGAATTGGGTGGTAGTGAATCATTTGTAAATAGCCCTGAGCATCCAAGCCAAGTGCCACTGCCTGGCGCGATTTGGTTGTTCGGTTCAGCAGTACTTGGCTTTGCAGGGTATAATAAGCGTAGACCATAGTTTTATCAGTATATTAATTAAAAGGCAATGATGAGAATCATTGCCTTTTTTTAATGTCTAGTGTTTCTGGAAGTTAATCTAGCTATTTTAAAGTATTATATTGCTTTGAATAAACTCCATTTTTAATAAGGTTAAGGCATGAAATTAATCAATTTAGTATTAGCTAGCGCATGCGCGTTCACTTTAAACGCTTGCAAAGCTGAATCACCAGCCGTATCTTCAACTCCAGCATCATCAATACAGGAAAAATCAGCAATGACATCTAGCATTACAACTTTACAAAAAAACGATACAGTAGTTGGTACTGGCCGCGAGGCTGAGCCAGGTTTTCACATTAGCGTACATTACACAGGCTGGTTGTACGACGAAGCTGCAGATGGTCACAAAGGCAAAAAATTTGATAGTAGTTTAGATAGAAAACAACCATTTGATTTTGACTTAGGCGCAGGCCAAGTGATTCAGGGCTGGGATGAAGGCTTTGCGGGTATGAAAATTGGCGGCAAACGTACTTTGGTGATTCCAGCGGAAATGGGTTACGGTGCACGTGGTGCGGGTGGCGTGATTCCGCCAAATGCCACCTTAATTTTTGATGTTGAGCTTTTAGACGTTAAATAAAAAAGCCATTTGCGTCGCCATATGTTGTTGCTTGCAAAAAGTAATGCCTTGCATATAACGCATATGCGACGGTCTTATTTTTTACCCTTGCCTAGTCTGGCTTAAAGCTGACATTTTTGGAGAGTTGACTTTGAAAGTTAGAATTAAATGGATTGACGGCGTTAGCTTTGTTGGCGAATCAGAGACAGGGCATGCTGTTGTGCTAGATGGCGCACCAGAGAATGGTGGCCGTAATATTGGCATGCGCCCAATGGAAATGCTGTTAATTGGTATGGGGGCTTGTACCTCATTTGATGTGGTGGCTATTTTGAAAAAAGCGCGCCAGCCGATTGTGGATTGTGTCGCCGAAATTGATGCAACACGTGCAGACAATATTCCCAAAGTGTTCATCAAAATTCACGTGCATTTTGTGATTACTGGCGACAACTTAAACGTCACTCAAGTAGAACGCGCAGTGAAATTATCGGCTGAAAAATATTGCTCTGCCTCGATTATGCTGGCGAAATCAGTTGAAATTACGCATGACTTTGAAATTAAAACTGGCGAGATTGAAATCAGCGAAACTAAGGCGCCTGAACATGCTTAAGCCAGAAGGTATGTTAGGTATTCGCCATGTGGCTTTATTTGTAAAAGAGCTTGAAACAGCAGTCGATTTTTACACTAATATTATGGGTATGCGCATTGAATGGCAGCCCGATGTCGATAATGTATATTTAACCAATACTGGGGATGTGTTTGCGCTGCACCGTGTAGACTATGTGCCGCAAGCTCAGCAGCGCTTGGATCACATTGGCTTTGTGCTGAAAACGCCGCAGGATGTGGATAATTGGTACGATTACTTTGTGAAAAGTGGCGTAAAAATTACTGAAGCACCAAAAACGCATCGCGATGGCTCGCGTGGGTTTTATTGCTTAGATGCTGTTGGACATTTGTTGGAACTGATTTATCATCCACCTATTTCTAATACCAATAGCCGGCCAATTAAATTGTAATTACTTTCATTATTAACGGTTCTTCATTTTCTAGCACATTAATCAGCCTATCAACATTGGGATGTTTGCCTGGGCAATTTTCAGCATCTTCAGTATGTTCTGCGTATAAGCTTAAGCCTTCTACCGCTGCATCAAGCGTAATACCACCATACATTTTATATAGATGATGAAACACTTTAACTGAGCCTTGGCTGCCAGGTTTGTTATCAATCACGCCAGCTGCGCGGCCATCTTCATGGTAGAGCTCAATTCGCTTAACATGCTCTGTATTATCCAACGTTAATAAAATTTCACTAAATTTTTGCATGGGTTACTTAATTGGCCTTATCAATACGGTTAGCTTAAATATAATAGGCAGTGCTGGTCATCATCTTGGATGCGATTTTCATACCAGCTTTAACGGGAGCTGGCAGCTCGCTTGCGCCCAATGCGCGCGCCTCTTGCGCATGTGCTGCTTCATCTTTCTGCATTTGCTCTATAATTGTACGCGTTTTAATGTCATCAATACTTAGTTGTTGCAAATGATTTTTTAAGTGTTCACTCACTTGCTTTTCAGTTTCGGCTAAAAAGCCCAAATTCCATTGGTCGTCTAATGCGCCAGCAGCAGCACCAAGCGTAAAGCTGCCTGCGTACCACAGCGGGTTTAGCCAACTTTTGCGCCCACCAAGTTCGCTAATGCGCGCTTCGCACCAAGCGAGATGGTCAGTTTCTTCGAGAGCTGCGTGTTTTAATGCGCTAACAATATGTGGGCTTTTGCTGGTTAGTGCTTGGCCGCTATACAACGCTTGTGCGCACACCTCGCCGACGTGGTTTATGCGCATCAGTGCAGCCGCGTGATTTTTGCTGTTATCGTCTAATGTAGCTTCTTCTATTAGCGTATCTGGCCGCGGCCTAGTCGCATACGCGCTAGCCAAAACAGTGCGTAGGCCAGCATCAAATGTGGTAATGAGCTTATCAATAAACATATAATAAGTGTAATCCTATTTGGCTTTAAGTTAAAGAATTGGAATGTAAAGAGCCACAATCTAAAGAATCTGTGTAGCCCAATTGCTTGGCGATAATTGTGACAGGATGTACGACCTCAATCGCCATATTTTGCGCGCGCAAGCCTGCCGCAATATATAGAGCGCAGCCAATATTAGAAGTTGCGAGTAAGGTAGCCTTTTGTTTTTTTAGGCTACTAACCTTATCGTTTAACAAACTATCTGCCATTTCGGGCTGATTAAGCATATAGGCACCTGCGCCGCCGCAGCATTGGTTATTACCACTTAAAGCGTTGACCTTAATTTGCGGAATTTTATTTAACAAATCATAAACGCTAGTATGCGATTTTTGTACATTGCGCAGCGTACATGGGTCGTGCACGACAATGTCGCGCGCCAACGGCGCAATGTTGATGTTAGACCAATCGCAATTGACTAAAAAGTGGCTGATGTCCTTAACCACTAAATTGGTATAATCATGCAAACCTGCGCCACAGCCGCTGGCCAGCGTCATTACTGGCAACGTTGAATTAAAGGCGGCTTGGTTCTTGGCGATAGTTTTTTTGGCTTGCTCGGCATCGCCCTGTTGGCGCGCCAGCCCACCGCAGCAGCTTTGTGCTAGTGGAATATGCACATCAAAGCCTAAGCGGTTTAAAACAAATACACTTGCGCGCACTGTTTCGGCATCAAATGCACTAGAAATGCAGCCCAAAAATAAACTGACTTTGCCTTTTTTAGTGACGCTGCTGTTAGTGCTATGGGCAGGGTAGAACTCGCGCCAAGTTTGCGTTTTTTGTAAGTTTGACAATAGTGCAATTGGCTTATTTAAGCTGGGTACTAACTGGCCAGCAAGCCGCATTAAACCTGTATTTTGTGTGAATCGCAAAACCTTACTGGCGACGCGCATTTGACTTGGGTTGGCGACTAAGTGATTGGTTATTTTATCTATCACGTGCGGTTTTTTGGCAACACCCGCACGCGCGGTGTCTATCAGCGCCCCATACCTCACCCCGTTGGGGCAGGCAGCTTCGCAACTACGGCAACTTAGGCACAAATCAATATGCTGTTTGTAGCGATCATTGGCAGGCACAATCTCTCGTGCAACGGCACTCATCAACTGAATACGTCCACGCGGAGAGTCTGCCTCAGACCCTGTTTTATGATACGTTGGACAATGCGGCAAACATAGCCCACAGGCCACGCAGCGGTCAGCTTCTTGAATGATTTGTTGTGTGTTAAGCATACGCTTACATCATAAAACAAAGCCTTGGCTTGCGCCAAGGCTTTAGATAAAAAGTACTAAATTACCCAAATTTATTTATATTAAGGTTTATTTAGTTTACAAACATTTAGCCTAACAGTTACTTAGTAGCATCCGCAGGTTTTGCCTCTACTGCCTTTGTTGCTGGCGTTTGCTGTACTGGCAAGCCTTTAAGCACATTCATGGCTTGCACAAATTGCACGTCATCTTTGGTAGCTGGCTCAATGGGGCCTTTTTGCTCAGCAAATTTTTTCTCATTGGCTTTGTTTACGGCCTCAATTTTTGCAGCATCTCTCACTTCGGCAGGTTTGTTGGCATCTGCATCTTTAGGGTTAGATAAATGCTTGCCCAAATCAGCTTCGTGAATACTGTTGCTGTGGTCAAAACCGTCATCCACATTAATATCTGGCACAATACCTTTGGCCTGAATAGAGCGGCCATTCGGCGTGAAATAACGCGCTGTAGTAAGCTTAATCGCACTACCATTGTTTAGTGGCAATATGGTTTGCACAGAGCCTTTACCAAAGCTTTGTATGCCCAAAATCGTTGCGCGTTTGTGGTCTTGCAATGCGCCTGCCACAATTTCAGATGCAGAGGCTGAGCCTTCGTTAATCAACACTACTATCGGCGTTTTTTTGTAGTCAGCAGGCAAGTCTTTTAAGTAATCGCCACGGCCACGACGCGCATAATCGCTTGGTGTTGCGGTTAAATGCATTTTAGAATCTGCAACACGGCCTTCGGTATACACAACCAAATCATCTTTGGGCAAAAATGCTGCCGATACACCAACAGCCGCATCTAGCAAGCCACCTGGGTTGTTGCGTAGATCTAGCACCAAGCCTTTAAACGCACCTTTGTTTTGGTCGTGCAGGGTTTTTAATGCTTTGGCTAAATCTTCGCCTGTGTGTTCTTGAAACTGCGTAATGCGCACATAACCATAACCAGGCTCAATGTATTTATTTTTAACGCTTTGCGTTTTAATAACCGCACGCACCAAGTTAAAAGTAAGTGGCTTCACTTCACCTTTGCGCAACACTGTTAGTACAATCGGTGTATCTGGCTTGCCGCGCATTTTTTTAACGGCATCGTTCAGGGTTAAACCGCGCACTTGCGTGTCGTCTAGCTTCATAATTAAATCACCGCTTTTTAAGCCAGCTTTGTAAGCAGGGCTATCTTCAATTGGCGTGACTACTTTTACCAAACCATCTTCCATGCCTACTTCAATGCCCAAGCCACCAAACTCACCCTGTGTGCCAGCTTGTAAATCTTTAAAACCATCGGCATCCATATAAGTAGAATGCGGATCCAAGCCTGACAGCATGCCCGTTAAGGCCTCGTTGATGAGTTTTTTATCCTCTACAGGTTCTACATAATCAGTTTTAACTTTGCTAAATACCTCGGCAAACACGCGCAAATCGTCAATGGGCAATTGTGGCGATGCAATTTTTTCGGCTAATGCCGAGAAGTTGACACTAATCAACACGCCAACCAGTACGCCCGAACCAATAAGACCAAACTTTTCAAAAGAAGACCGCATGCAAACCCTTTACAATTTAAATAAAATGATTGAAGTGCTAAACGTAATTAAAACCTGCTACGTTAAGAGCTTACAATACTACAATAGGTTCATTTTGCGCTATTTCAAACCAATTTAATAGAGCGCAAGCACATTTTTTAAGGTTAAGCATGATGCTACATCAAACGCCGTATCAAGTAGAAATTCAATATTGCACCCAATGCCGATGGCTACTACGCGCGGCTTGGCTGGCGCAAGAGCTATTAACGACGTTTGAGCAAGAGTTAGCATCCGTCACTTTACTGCCTGGCACAGGCGGCATTTTTGAGGTGAGGCTAAATGGCGCTGTGCTATTTAATCGCAAAGACCAAGGCCGCTTTCCAGAATCGAAAGAGCTTAAGCAACTCATTCGTGATGTAATCGCACCTGAGCGCGACCTTGGGCATAGTGATAAGCAGGGTCATAGCGATAAGTAATTATATAGTCATTAAAATGAGACGCCGACTTTGACGAGAAACTCATTTCTGCCATGATCATCTGACACTTTCCCATTCACGGGATTGCAGTCGCCCGTTCCTGCGCCATAACAAATACCGTGCATTTGATAACGCCAAGCACCAGTTACCCAAAAGTTTTTAGCGGCGCAGTGAATATTAGGGCCAATAAAACTTGCAAACTGAATATGCTCCTGTAAACGGTAGCCAAAAAAATCATTATGTAAGCGACCTTCCATGCCCGCCGACCAATTGTCAGCAAAGCGGTAACTAGCACCATAATTCAAATCAACGTGTGACTGACGAATAATATTTTCATCGCCAGCAGTGTAGTGTTCTCTTTCCATTTCGTAGCTTAGATTAGCCGCAACAATGAGTCTGTCATCTAGAAAGTTTGATTGCACAATTAATTTAGTTTCTGCGCTGTCTTGTAATCTTCCGATAGTTGGCTCTATGTATAAACCAACACCTACAGGAGAAACTAATGGGTTAAGAATTCGCCAAATCACTTCAGCAGAAACGCCGTCTACCGCATCCCATCTGTTAAAAGTGTCCCCGCCGTCATTGTATTCAGATGAAACACCAAACCCAGCAGTGCATGGAGTGCCATTTGCACAGATATCGTCGTTAATATAGTTTTTACTGGCATGTACGCGTGTAGAGTTTAGATAACCTGCAATTTGAACGTCATTGGTAAGCCCATACTCAATTTCTGAACGAAACTGTGTTAACTCATAACTTCCTGCTGCTTGGCCGACCGAGTGGTCAATCCGTTGCTCAAATTTAAACTGGCCTTTGGGTTGAATGTCAAGGGTATATAAAAAACCAAAGTTACCCTCACCAGCATTAACTTCTAAAGCAAACATACTGATAGAAAGTGCTAATAAAAAACACGTAAATTAAGTGTTTCGAGTTCATTAAAAATTTCATTTATCATTCCAGCTTATATCAAATATTAATTGTAATGATAACGATTCTTATTTACAATGTAAAGTATTATAAAGATGAATAAATTGAAAGATCGCAGAATGAATTGGATGCGCCGCACACTGTTGCATGTATTAATAATGATGACGTCAGTTGCTTACGGGAATACTTATTTAAGTGATGAACAAGCACAAAAATTAATGTTTGGAGAGGCTAAATTCAGCTCTGTCTCAGTACAGCTAACTGATGCAACCCGGGCAGTTATGCAAGACCGCTCATCTGTACACGAACCTTTTAAAGCTGATCGTATATGGCGCACAGCAGATGAAAGTTATTTAATTATTGATGAGGTCATCGGAAAGCATGAGCATATTAAATATGCAGTGGGTATTAACGCTGATGGCTCTGTGCGCCAAATTGAAATAATGGAATATACCGAATCGTATGGGTATGAAGTACGCAATGAATCTTGGCGCAAACAGTTTATTGGCAAAACAGCCGCTGCCCCTATTAAGCTTAATAAAGATATTGATAATATTTCGGGTGCAACACTTTCATGCAAACATTTGGCCGATGGTGTAAAACGTGTGATGACCATGTATGATTTGGTTTTAAGACCAATCAAATAAATAGAATATGCTTTATAAAAAACGTAGTCGCGTTGCACATTTGCCTTTATGGCAATCTACAAGTACACATTTAATTTTTATTATCTGTGCTATTTCTGGCGTTATGTATTTGCTGTCACACGAGTTTGAAATTAAGCCTTTGGCAGTCGAAAATCATAGCATTTTGGTTGTGCATGGTTTTGCCGCGTATTTTTTTGTGATGCTATTTGGCGCGGTTATGCCAACACACATCAAAGCCGGCTGGAAAAGTAAGCGTAATCGACTCTCTGGCGGATTAATGGTGGCAGTGATGGCGTTGTTGTTACTTTCTGGCTTATTTTTGTATTATGGCGATGTAACACGTGATGCCGCACTGTGGGTGCATTGGGTGATAGGCTGTGGTTTGGTTTTATTGTTTCCGCTACATTTTATACGCGGCAGGCGCGCTAATTATCTTGCTTTAAAGCATACCCAAAAATAACACTATTTAAAACTGTTTGAGACTGACAATGCGAACTATTCGCAGTTCTGCAGACCATCTATATTTGCTATACACTCCATCTACTTTAACAAAGCATAGGAGCAAAAAATGAGTGATAACCACGGTGTAAGCACCCCAGTCACCAAAGCCTTAAATACGATTTTAGAATTAGAGCTCGCAGGAGTGGTGCGCTATACCCACTATGCCTTGATGGTGTTTGGCTATAATCGCATTCCAATTGTATCTTGGCTACGCGGGCAAGCAGCAGAATCACTCACCCATGCTGATAAAGCGGGTGAGCTGATTACGCATTTGGGCGGACATCCGTCACTTTCTATTGGGCCTTTGCTAGAAACACATAATCACGATATTGGCGATATTATGCGCGAGTCGCTAGCACACGAAACCATTTCGCTAAATGCTTACAAAACTTTGTTAAAGCTGGTAGAAGGCGATTCTGTGATGCTAGAAGAATATGCGCGCGAAATGATTTATCAAGAGGAGTTGCACTTGGGTGAAGTAGACAAAATGTTGCGTAGGCCAGGTGAAATTGCCAAGTTTCATGAGTGATAGCGAGTAACTAAGCTTAAAAATTAAAATAGATGGCAGTGCCATCTTATTTAATTTGAGCCGACTTATTTTGGGTGATGCTATTTTGAGTTAATTAGAGGCTGGTTTTTCAACTTCTTGGTCTAGCCGTTGCGCGCCCTCAAAACGGCTTGCCCAGTAGCCGTCTTGCATACTTTCTACACGTACTGTTTTACCAGTGCTGGGGGCGTGTATAAATTTGTTATCACCAATGTAAATACCCACGTGCGAAAAAGCCTTTTTTAATGTATTAAAAAACACCAAATCGCCAGGCTGTAGCTCATCTTTTTTAACCGATTTGCCAATTTGGCTAATAGCACGCGCGGTGGGCGGCAGGGTTAAGTTAGCTGCATTATGAAAAACATAGCGTACAAAACCGCTGCAATCGAAACCAGTGCTGGGGCTATTGCCACCGTATTTGTATTGTATGCCCGTTAAGCTAAGCGCGTTAATTAACACTTCTTGAACCTTGTTTTGCCAACTATTGGTTTGGGTTGAATCGCTCGTTTGCGCATTAGGCTGAACGCCGTCTTTGCTGTCATCTGCGCTATACAACGTTACGCCTGCTGCGTTTTCAGAAAGTACTTCCCGTGCGAGGCAAGCATCGCAAAAAAATATGCAAAACAAACAGATAATCGCAAGAAAGTAATTCATTGAATTGATAAAATACAGAAAATAAAACCTGCCCTAAAAATTAAGGCAGGTTTGTATGAAAGGCCTATGGTTTAGCCATTGCGTTTTTAATTAGACCAACGATAGCCAACAAACCACCACCACCAACACCGCCGCTTACAAGCGAGGTCACAATAGACATGATATCCATGCCGCCTGTTGCGCCAGCTGCTGCTGCCGCGCCGCCAATGCCTAATTTGCTCAGCACAATTGGTAACACTAAGCCGCCAATAACGCCAATCACAGAGTTACCAGCTGTACCCATACTTGCATTTTTCATTAAACCGCCAGCCACATTGCCGCCAACAGCACCACTAATCAAACCAATAATTGTTCCTAAATCCATACATCCTCCCAAAAAATGACAGAGTTAAACAGTTAGAGCTTTGTTAGGCTAACAACTTATAAAGCATAACGCAATACTTTTTATGCGCCCTCAAATACTTACAAGCTATTCATGGGATAATTGGGCATGTCAGAAAATTCGCAATCCCCACTTTCAAATATAGGCCAAATTTTTAAAGCAGGCGGTCAGCTAGCCGCTGCCATCGAAGGTTTTAGTGAGCGGAAGCAGCAACTTGAGATGGCTTTAGCGATTGAAGCAACCATTAAAAACAATAAACAATTAATTGCCGAGGCCGGTACTGGCACGGGCAAAACCTTTGCTTATTTAGTGCCTGCACTGCTTTCTGGCGGCAAAGTCATTATTTCTACGGGTACAAAAAACTTACAAGATCAATTATTTAGCCGAGATTTGCCCAATGTGCGCGACGCGTTAAAAGTACCTGTTAGTATTGCCATGCTAAAAGGACGTTCTAATTATGTGTGCCATTATCACTTAGAGGCCGCTGCGCAAAGCGGCCGTTTTGCTTCGCGAGAAGATGCAAAATACGTACATTTGATTAAAAACTTTGCTGAAAATAGCAAAACGGGTGATAAAAGTGAGCTAACAGAAGTACCAGAAAATGCGACTATTTGGCTGAATGTTACATCTACGCGCGATAATTGCTTAGGCCAAGATTGCAGTTTTTATAAAGAATGTTTTGTAATGGAAGCCCGTAAAAAGGCACTGGCGGCTGATGTAGTGGTGGTGAATCATCATCTGTTTTTTGCCGATGTCATGTTGCGTGATGAGGGCGTAGCAGAACTTCTACCAAGCGCCAATACGGTGATTTTCGACGAAGCGCATCAATTACCAGAAGTGGCAGGCTTGTTTTTTGGCGAAGATATTTCCACATCACAACTGACCGAGCTTTGCCGCGATAGCTTGACTGCACATTTAACACTAGCCAAAGACTGCGTAGTTTTAGGCGAGGCGATTCCTAAGTTAGAAAAAGCCTGCAAAGATTTTCGGCTAATTTTTGCCTATGAAGGCTCGCGATTGCCCGTGAATAAAGCGCTAGCATTAAAAGGGTTTGAGGCAGCTTTTGCAGAATTGCAAAGTATGCTTAAAGCTTTAAATACAGTGCTAGAAAGCCAAGCCGCGCGTGACCCTATGCTAGAAAAGTGTTGGCAACGCGGCGAAGAGCTCAATGCGCAACTCAATAGTTGGTTTAAAGCCAGCAACCCAAACTTAGTGCGCTGGGTAGAGGTGTTTACGCAATCTGTGCAATTACACGCTACGCCGCTTAGCGTGGCCGATGGCTTTAGCAAACAACTCAACGCACAACCTCGAGCATGGATTTTTACCAGCGCTACGTTGGCAGTCAAAAGTGATTTCAGTCACTACATCGCGCAAATGGGCTTGCATGATGCGACTACAGGTTTTTGGGAAAGCCCGTTTGATTACGATGCCCAAGCGCTTTTATACGCGCCACAAAATATGCCAGACCCTAATAGTAGTGGCTATACTGCGGCGGTTGCTGCCATTAGCTTGCCAGTGATACAAGCCAGTCGCGGCCGCGCCTTTGTGCTGTGTACCAGCTTGCGCGCCATGCGCGAAGTGCATGCCATGCTAAA
>JANXWL010000197.1 GCA_025351225.1 Methylotenera sp.
GTGATGGCCGACAGTAAGGGTAATGTGATTCACTTGTTTGAGCGCGATTGTTCGATACAGCGCCGCAACCAAAAACTCATCGAAATCGCGCCATCGCCCCAGTTAAGTCAAGCGCAACGTGACTATATTGGCGGCTTAGCCGTAAAAGCGGCCAAAGCCGTTCATTATGAAAATGCGGGTACAGTTGAGTTCCTGTTAGACCAATCTAACAATTTTTATTTTATGGAAATGAACACACGCTTGCAGGTTGAGCACACCGTGACCGAGACGATAACGGGTGTGGACATTGTGCAAGAGCAAATTCGTATTGCGTTTGGCTTACCGCTACAATATAAGCAAAGTGAGATTACATTTCGCGGTTATGCGATGGAATACCGTATTAATGCAGAAGATCCAAAAAACGATTTTCTGCCAAGTTTTGGCAAAATTACGCGTTATTACTCACCGGGCGGCCCTGGCGTACGCATGGATGCTGCTATTTACTCGGGTTATGTGATTCCACCTTATTATGATTCGATGTGCGCTAAGCTAACAGTTTGGGCGTTGGATTGGGAAAGCGTTGTTGAGCGCGGCCGCCGTGCCTTGGGCGATATGGAGGTGTATGGCGTTAAAACCACCATCCCTTACTATAAAGAAATTATGAAACACCCCGATTTTAAAAATGCGAATTTCAACACCAGTTTTGTTGAAACCCACCCAGAGCTAACAAATTATGCAACTGAGTTGCCGCCAGAGCTAATTGCAGCGGCGATTTCGGCGGCTATTGCAGCACACGAAGGTTTGTAAAAACAAGGGTTTGTAAAAACAAGGGTTTATAAAAATAAAGCCTATAAAAACTATTTAAAAGTTGTTAAATAAAGACATGACATTATGAGCAAAATACACATTACAGAACTGGTTTTACGCGACGGACATCAATCCATGATCGCGACACGCTTACGCACCGAAGATATGTTGCCGATTTGCAGCAAGCTAGACGACATTGGTTTTTGGTCGATTGAAGCCTGGGGTGGCGCAACCTTTGATGCCTGCGTTAGGTTTCTGAAAGAAGATCCGTGGGAGCGACTGACTAAGCTGCGTAAAGCTTTGCCAAATAGCCAAATCAATATGCTGCTACGCGGCCAAAACTTGCTTGGTTATCGCCATTACTCTGACGATGTCGTGCATGCGTTTGTACAAAAATCAGCCGATAACGGTGTTGATGTATTCCGCATATTTGATGCCCTTAACGATGTGCGTAACTTGCGCGAGGCCATTAAGGCCGTAAAAAAAGTAAAAAAACACGCCATCGGCACGCTATCTTATACCACCAGCCCAGTACACGATATTGCATACTTTGTGGCGATGGCCAAACAGTTAGAAGAAATGGGCGCAGATAGCATTGGTATTAAAGATATGGCTAGCTTGCTTACACCACAAGCCGCTACCGATTTAGTTAAAGCACTAAAGTCTGCCGTTAGCTTGCCTATACACGTGCACAGCCATGCTACAAGCGGCTTTGCAAGCATTGCCTTGATGAAAGCAGTTGAAAATGGCGCATCGGTCATTGATACCTGCAACTCATCGTTTGCCGAAGGCGCAAGCCACCCTTCAACCGAAAGCATGGTGGCGGCCTTGCAAGGTACGCAATACGATACAGGTATTAATCTAGCAAAGTTGCAAGAAATTACTGCATATTTCCGTGAAGTGCGCAGAAAATATTGGCAGTTTGAGAGCGAATTTACAGGTGTAGATACACGAGTTTTAGTCAACCAAGTACCAGGCGGTATGATTTCTAATTTGTCTAATCAATTAAAAGAGCAAGGCGCGCTCGATAAAATGGATGCGGTTTTAGCTGAGATTCCGCGCGTGCGCGAAGATTTAGGCTACCCACCACTGGTTACACCAACCTCGCAAATTGTTGGCACACAGGCGGTTTTAAATGTGATGACAGGGCAGCGTTATAAATCAATTACTAATGAAGTAAAAAACTACTTTTTGGGTCAATATGGTAAATCGCCTGCACCTGTTAGTGATAAAGTAAAGCAATTAGCCGTTGGTGATGGCGAAGTCATTACTTGCCGCCCAGCCGATTTGTTGGCTCCTGAAATGGCTAAATTACAAGCCGAATCAGAGCGTATCGCTAAATCAGAAGAAGATGTTTTAACCTATGCTATGTTCCCCGACATTGGTAAAACTTTTCTGCAAGAACGCAATGCTGGCAGTCTAAAACCGGATGCTTTATTGTTAAAAGAAAATGTGAGTACGGCAGCTGCGCGTTTTGCGCCTAACGAGTTCAACGTTACGCTACATGGCGAAACATTCCATATCAAGCTGACTGGTACTGGCCACGCGGGTGAAGAAAAACGCCCATTTTACGTATCGGTAGATGGCGTAGCCGAAGAAGTGATTGTGGAAACTTTGGACGAAATTGAGGTTTCTGCCAATGGTGCAAGTACTGGTAATAAAAGTGGCGCCAAGAAAAAAGGTTCAACCACATCAAGTGGACGCCCTCGCCCACATCATGCTGGCTGCGTAACAACAGCAATGCCAGGCACCATTGTTGCTGTAAAAGTAAACATTGGTGACAAAGTTAAAGCAGGTGATGGCGTATTGGTGATTGAGGCTATGAAAATGGAGAATGAGATTCAAGCCGCAACTACTGGCACTGTAGTTGCAGTTCATGTAACCAAGGGTGATTCCGTTACGCCAGATGAGTCTTTGCTAGAAATTCAGCCCGAATAAATTGGGCTTAATTTAATAGCCTTTTAACCCATAAGCCGATAGTATCCCCCTATCGGCTTTTTATTTTAATCAATATTAAAGTATGAAACAAACCTTAATTTTAGCGTCCTCTTCTGAGTTTCGGCGTCAGTTGCTGCAAAAGCTACTCATTCCTTTCAATAGCATTTCGCCTAAAATTGACGAAACCGCGCTTGATGGCGAAAAACCTCATCAAACGGCTTTACGATTGGCACAAGAAAAAGCCAAAAAAATTGGTGCTGAATACCCACATGCGCTAGTGATTGGCTGCGATCAAGTCGCTACGCTAGATGGCGAGCAGCTGGGGAAGCCCGGAAACCACAATAATGCTACTAAACAACTGCAAACAATGCGCGGCCGCGAAGTAACTTTTCACAGCGCGCTTTGTTTATATAATGCTGCCACAGGCAATATGCAGGCCGAAGTTGTGCCTTATTTGGTGCGCTTTCGAGAGCTTACTAATGAACAAATCGAAAGTTATTTAACTAAAGAACAGCCTTACCAATGTGCAGGCAGTGCGAAATCTGAAGGCTTAGGCATTGCGCTAATTGAGCGCATGATTGGCGAAGACCCGAACGCCCTGATAGGCCTGCCGCTGATTAAGCTCATCACCATGTTGCAAAACGAAGGTGTGAGCGCTATATAGGCATGTCAACGTAATATAAGCAGTGCCGTTTTAAAGGCTTCAATAAATCTTTTTTCGAAAGATACTTTATGATCAAACCCTATATATTTAAACGCCGCACTGTTGCTTTTGTACCTGTTTTATTTATTTCGGCTTCATTACTGTCGCTAGGAGCTTTTGCTGTGGAAAATACTAATAATCTAGACGAGTCTCGTAGCACCTTAAATGATCAACAAAACGTAGCAGTCACCATTTACAACGGCGATCTAGCTTTGGTGAAAGATACACGCAAGGTTAAACTTAAAACGGGTTTAAACGCACTAGCATTACGTGATGTAAGCGCGCAGATTCGTCCTGAAACTGCGCTTTTAAGAAGTATTAACGCGCCCGGTAGCTTAACTTTGTTAGAGCAAAATTTTGATTTTGATTTGCTAACACCCGAAAAATTATTAGAAAAATATGTCGGCAAGACTGTCAGTTTGGTTAAAACCAACCCTGCCACTGGTGTAGAAACCACTGAGCAAGCTACTGTGCTATCTGCCAATAACGGCGTGGTTCTCAAGGTAGGTAACCGTATTGAAACAGG
>JANXWL010000003.1 GCA_025351225.1 Methylotenera sp.
TATTCATGTTCTAAGCGGTGCGCAACCACTTCAAACTGCAACATGCCCACAGCACCTAAAATTAAATCGTTGCTCAATAATGGGCGGAATAATTGCGCCGCACCTTCTTCTGATAACTGCTTCAAGCCAATTTGCAGTTGCTTCATTTTCATGGGGTTTTTAATGCGCGCACGGCGGAAGAACTCTGGTGCAAAACTTGGAATACCCGTGAATTTTAGTGCTTCACTCTCGCTAAACGTATCGCCCACTTTAATCGTGCCGTGGTTTGGTATGCCGATAATATCGCCCGAATACGCTTCATCCATGGTGGTACGGTCTTGCGCCATAAAGGTAATAGCGTTGTTCACGGCCATTAGCTTGCCTGTCGAGACTTGCTTAATTTTCATACCACGCTCAAATCTGCCAGAACACACACGCAAGAATGCAATGCGGTCACGGTGTTTAGGGTCCATATTGGCTTGAATTTTAAAGATAAAACCTGAAAACTTAGGTTCATCTGGTGCAACTATTCTGGTGGCTGCATTGCGTGCTAGCGGAGCGGGTGATAAGTCGATCACCGCGTCTAATAAGCTTTGTACGCCAAAGTTGTTAATGGCCGAACCAAAAAACACAGGTGTTTGTTTGCCATCTAAAAAGCGTACAGCATCAAAGGTGTGCGATGCGCCACGTACTAGCTCTATATCTACGCGCAAATCGCTGGCAACCTTACCAAGCAGCTCATCTAAACGAGGGTTATCAAGGCCTTGAATCACTTCTGAGGTGCCTTTTTCTGCCCGCGGGTCGAAGAACGAAATGGTATCTGTGTAAAGATTGTAAACACCACGGAAACCTTTACCCATGCCAATTGGCCAAGTCATCGGCGCACATTCCATGCCTAACGTGGTTTCAATTTCATCTAACAATTCAATCGGCTCGCGACTTTCGCGGTCTAGTTTGTTGATGAAGGTGATAATCGGCGTATCGCGCATGCGGCACACGTTCAACAGCTTAATAGTTTGCGCTTCCACGCCATTCACTGCGTCAATCACCATCACCGCAGAATCCACTGCCGTGAGCGTGCGATAGGTATCTTCAGAAAAATCATCATGGCCAGGCGTGTCGAGCAGATTCACCATGTGCTCACGATAAGGGAACTGCATGACAGATGATGTGACCGAGATGCCGCGTTGTTTCTCAAGCTCCATCCAGTCGCTTGTCGCATGGCGCGAAGCTTTGCGCCCACGTACTTCACCCGCCACTTGAATCGCGCCCCCAAACCACAGTAATTTCTCGGTGAGCGTGGTTTTACCTGCATCCGGGTGAGAAATAATGGCAAAGGTACGGCGGCGTTTGATTTCAGCCTGTAGAGGGCTATTGGGCAATGACATGTTGTGCGTTTAAATTTGGAAAAGCGCTATTTTACCTGAAATGCTGCATTTTTTATCTAAGGGCGGATTACATCGTGAATTGTATTTCGTGATGGTTTAGCGCTAGGTACTTAAGTAAGCTTTTTCTTTAAAGAAAGCGCATTAATACAAAAGCGTAAACCGCTGGGCGCAGGGCCATCTGGAAACACATGGCCAAGATGAGCGCCGCATGTATTACATAATGCTTCTACACGCTGCATACCATGACTATTATCTGCATGATAAGCAACGGCATTTAGTTCAATTGGGTCGGTAAATGAAGGCCAACCTGTACCACTTTGAAACTTTTCAGATGAGTCAAATAGTTCTGTCTCGCAGCATGCACAGCTGTAAATACCAGGGTTAAATAAATTACATAACTCAGAGCTATGTGCTCTTTCCGTTCCTTTTAATCTTGTAATTTGGAATACATCGGGACTTAATAATGCTTTCCATTCTGCCTCAGATTTCCCCACTCTGCTATCAGGAGTTGGATTGCCTTTGCTAGCAAAATTGATTACGTCTCTCCAGTTCATTCGGTTTCCTAAGTTTTTTACAAATGTTTTAACGTACTACTTCTTTAAGTTGCTCCAATATAGCTGGGTTATCCAGCGTAGAAATATCCGAAGTGATTTCTTCGCCTTTTGCCAAGCTGCGTAAAAGCCTGCGCATAATTTTCCCGCTGCGTGTTTTTGGTAGATTATCCCCAAAGCGAATTTCATCTGGCTTTGCAATAGGCCCGATTTCTT
>JANXWL010000019.1 GCA_025351225.1 Methylotenera sp.
TCGGCCATGTGTAGCGCGCTGCGGCCAAATGTTTGACGAATGCTAGGGTAAGACTCCTCTAAAATTGGCAATACCTTATGGCGCATAAAATTGCGGTCAAACGTTGTATCGGCGTTGCTTTCATCTTCAATCCAAGTCAACTGATGTTGCTTGGCATATGTTACTAAATGGCTGCGCGGCACATCTAGCAAGGGGCGTAACAGTTTTCCACTCACCGCGGCCATACCTGCCAAACCTTTCACGCCCGCGCCGCGCGCGAGTTGCAGCAATAATGTTTCGGCTTGATCATCTTGATGATGTGCGAGGCAAATAAATTGTGCATCTGTGCTATGTAGTGCGCTGTAACGCGCTTCGCGGGCTGTAGCTTCTACACCCAAGCCACTATTTTTGTTGATTTTTACTTTAGAAATAGTCAGTGGAACACGCAGATTTGCACAAGTCAGCGCGCAAAAGTCTGCCCAAGCATCGGCATTTACACTTAAGTCATGATGCACATGATGCGCAGAGAGTTGAAACGGTAGCGTTTTATTAAGATTAACCAGCAAGTGCAGCAGCACACAAGAATCTAGACCGCCGCTGAAAGCCACAGCCAGCTTAGGGTTGACTAAATATTTGCTTAAGAAAACATCAACTAAAGTAGCTTTAAGTTGATGTTCCAAGACCAATTTATTATTGATAGATTTTTTACTTACTGGCAGTTTCTTTGAATTTTCCATAGCCCATTAGCCGCTCATAGCGCGCCGCTAGTAACTTGTCGGTCGGTTTCTTTTGCAGCACTGCAAGCTCGGTTTTAAGTGCGCGACGCATTGATTCCATAGTGGCTTCAATATTGCGGTGTGCACCGCCCAGTGGCTCAGTTACAATTACATCCACCAAGCCTAAGACTTTTAGCCTATCGGCCGTAATGCCCAATGTTTCTGCAGCTTCAGGCGCTTTGCTAGCACTTTTCCACAAGATACTGGCGCAACCTTCTGGGGAAATCACCGAGTAAGTCGAGTATTGCAACATAATGAGCTGATCAACGACTCCGAGCGCCAAAGCACCTCCCGAGCCACCTTCGCCAATCACCACACCAATAATCGGCGTTTTAAGCTCACTCATTACATATAAGTTTTTAGCAATCGCCTCACTTTGGCCACGCTCTTCTGCACCAATGCCTGGGTAAGCGCCTGGGGTGTCAATTAAGGTAATAATTGGTAAACCAAATTTTTCAGCCATACGGAACAAGCGTAACGCCTTGCGGTAGCCCTCTGGGCGCGGCATGCCAAAATTGCGGTATTGGCGCTCTTTTACATCACGGCCTTTTTGGTGGCCAATCACCATTACAGGAATACCTTCAAAACGCGCTAAACCGCCAACAATGGCTGGGTCATCTGCAAATGCACGATCGCCATGCAACTCTTCAAAATCGGTGAACAAATGTTGAATATAATCAAGCGTATAAGGTCGTTGTGGGTGGCGTGCCACTTGCGACACTTGCCAAGCACTTAGTTTGCCATAGGTATCTTCTAGCAGTTTTTTTTGCTTTTTTTGTAGCTGATCAAGCTCTTTCGAAATATCAAGCGCATCGTGCTCATCATGTGACACTTGCAGTGCCTCAATGCGTTTTTCCAAGTCTGCAATAGATTGCTCAAAATCGAGATAGCTAATTTTCATATCGGTTGCGCGTCTAAAGCTCATTCTTATCTATTACCTGTTCAAATATAACCATGTTAATTATAAAGGATTTTTACGTTATCAACTGATAACCATGCATGTAGATTTTGCAATAATTCATCGTGTAACTCTACTCGCCAAGCCTCACCCAACATCAAGCTGGTTTGCGCTTGGTTGTTATGGTATTCAATTTTAACAGGGCAAAGTTTTTGTTCTTGATTGGCTTTTTTACAATACGGCTTGAGTATATTGGTGAGTTTTATTGCATCCGATTGGCCGTTACATGATAACTTGAGCATGCTGGCATGTGCACTGCGCGCGCCAGCTAAATCAAACAGCTTGCGCACATTAACGCGGTTACCTCCAGAGAACTCATCGTGGCTCACGCGACCTTCTACAATTAACAAGCTGTCTTCTTTAATTAAATGTGCAGATTGATTTAATAAATCGCTGCCTACCACCACTTCTACTCTAGCTACCGCATCATCTAGCGTAACAATCGCCATTTTGCCGCGCTGCGTCATGCGCACACGCACACCAGCCACAATGCCCGCCATGAGCTTTGGCTGCTCTTGCGGCGTTAAATCGGCTAATGTGCCGCGTACAAATTGGCTAACCTCATTTTTAACATTTAAAAATGGATGCCCGCTTAAATAAAAGCCCAGCGCAGCTTTTTCTTCTATCAAAGCTTGCTGTGGGCTCCATGCAGCTACTTTGGGCAGTTCGTGCTTGGTTTCATGGACACCGCCAAATAAGCTATCTTGCCCAGCATGGCTATTGGTTTGTTCGGCCGCTGCAATGGCCATGCTAACACCTGCCAACAAGGCTGCACGGTTGGGCTCTAGCTTATCAAACGCGCCCACGCGAATGAGCGATTCAATCACGCGTCGATTCACTTTGCGTAAATCTAAACGGCTACAGAAATCGAATAAATCTTTAAATGGACCATCTTGCTCGCGCGCCGCTAAAATCACCTCAATTGCCGCCAAACCAGAGCCTTTTACCGCGCCTAAGCCGTACAAAATTTGGCTATTATTGATGGGTTCAAAACGATAACCGCTTTGATTGACATCGGGTGGCAGCACCTCCACTTTATTGGGCGCGCAATCGTCAAAAAAGCTATGCACATTGTCAGTATTATTCATATCGGCCGACATGGTAGAGGCCAAAAATGCCGCTGGATAATGCGCTTTTAAATAGGCCGTGTGGTAGGCCACTAGCGCATAAGCCGCTGCATGTGATTTATTAAAGCCATAACCTGCAAATTTTTCTAGCAAATCAAACAGTTCAGTCGCTTGGCGTTCGTTTAAGCCATTTTGGCGCGCACCTTCGGTAAATATTGCGCGCTGGGCGTCCATTTCTTCTTTTTTCTTTTTACCCATCGCACGGCGTAGCAAATCTGCGCCGCCCAAACTATAACCCGCCACTACTTGCGCGATTTGCATCACCTGCTCTTGATACACCGCAATACCGTAAGTTTCTTTTAGAATACTTTCGGTTGCAGGGTGTGGATATTCCACGCGTTGCAGGCCGTGCTTGCGGCGACAAAAATCGGGAATCAAATCCATCGGGCCTGGGCGATACAGTGCCACCAGCGCAATAATGTCTTCAAAACAATCAGGCTTCGCCTGTTTCAGCATGTCTTTCATACCACGCGACTCTAGCTGAAACACGGCTGTGGTATTGGCAGTCTTTAGTAAATTGTAACTAGCCTTGTCGTTAAGCGGCAGTGTTTCAAAGTTTAGCGGCGGCTCGCCCAGTGCAGCGCGCTGCTTATTGGCGTTGACCATTGCCAGCTCTAAAATGGTCAGTGTGCGCAAGCCCAAAAAGTCGAACTTAACTAAGCCAACCGCTTCTACATCGTCTTTATCGTATTGGCTGACCAAGCTTGCACCGTCGGCTTGGCAGTAAATGGGTGAAAAATCGGATATTTTACTGGGCGAAATCAGCACACCACCCGCATGCATGCCTACATTGCGCACTAGGCCCTCTAAGCGCAAAGCCAGCTCTAGCAGTTGCGCAACTTCTTCTTCCGCTTCGCGCCGCTCTTGCAATTGTTGTTCTTTTTCTAGCGCTACGCCCAAGGTAATGCCAAGTTCCAGTGGAATTAATTTGGCAATGCCATCCACAAAATTAAACGGTAAGTCTAGCACGCGACCAACATCGCGAATCACCGCTTTGGCGGCCATAGTACCGAAGGTAGCTATTTGTGAAACTGCATCAAGGCCATATTTTTGCTTCACATAATCAATCACGCGATCGCGCCCATCCATGCAAAAATCGATGTCAAAGTCGGGCATCGAAACACGATCAGGGTTCAAGAAGCGCTCAAAAAGTAGGTTATAGGCAAGCGGGTCTAAGTCAGTAATATTAAGGCTATAAGCAACCAAAGAGCCTGCACCAGAACCTCGCCCTGGACCAACTGGCACACCATTGTGCTTGGCCCAGTTAATGAAATCGGCCACGATTAAAAAGTAACCCGCAAAACCCATTTGGTTGATAATTTTGCACTCAAATGCGAGTCTTTCTGCATATTGGGTACGCTTAGCTTCCCGCGTCTCAATACTGGGATAAAGCACATTCAAACGCGCTACTAAGCCAACTTCTGACTGTGCAATTAAATAGGCATCAAGGCTTTCACCATTGGGCGTTGGGAAGTTGGGTAGATAATTTTTGCCTAACTCAATGGTAAGGTTGCAACGTTTTGCCAGCTCCACCGTGTTAGCCAATGCCTCGGGAATATCCGCAAACAAGTCACACATTTGCGCTTGTGTTTTAAAATACTGTTCGGCCGTAAACTGGCGCGGGCGGCGGCTATCTGCCAGCATGTAGCCTTCTGAGATACAAGTGCGGGCTTCGTGCGCCATAAAATCATCAGCTGCAATAAACTGGATGGGATGTGTGGCTAGTACAGGCAAATCCAGCGTGCTAGCTAAATCAAGCACGTGATGAATCAACGACTCTTGTTGTATCAATTTTTCTTGTGCTAGGTTTTCTGTTGGCGCATGAACACGCTGCAACTCAATATACAAGCGATTGGGGAACGTACTCGACCATTGCTTAGCAAGCTTTTCTGCTAACGAAATATTACCTGCAATAAGCGCTGCGCCAATATCACTTTGCGCATTACCAGAAATTAAAATCAAACCATCTGTCGCTTGCAGCCATTCTGGCTTAAGCTCGGCACGGCCACGGTATTGGTTTTCGAGGTAAGCGCGGCTGATGAGGGCACATAATTGCAAATAGCCTGCATGGTTTTGTACCAATAGTAAGGCTCTGTGCGCTTGATCGCGATTTTGGCTATTTTCAAGCCAAACATCACAACCAATAATAGGCTTAATGCCTTTACCGCGCGCGGCTTTATAAAATTTAATTGCGCCAAATAAATTGCTTAAATCGGTCAATGCCAGCGCAGGCATGGCGTCTTTACTGGCCTGCATCACATAGTCGTCAATGCGCACAATACCATCTACAATCGAAAACTCACTATGGCAGCGCAAATGCACAAACTGCGGGCTAAGCTTTTCAGTATTGTCGGGTGAATGTTGAGTAGCATCTTGCATGCGTCTATTTTACCTGCATGACAAAAAATGATGCAAAAAAAGAAGCTTATTAAGGTAAAAAATTAAGATTAGTCATTTTATTTGAACCATTGAATGCTTGCCCATTCTGATAATCTAGCTTATATTAATTTTAGAGTTTTCTAATTGACCCTTTATAATTAATCCTAATGATTAATCGTTCATTCTTATCGCTGTTATTTGCTTTTCTGCTAACGTTCGCGCAGCAGTTGGCATTGACACATCCGTATGAACACACTGCAGATTGGCAACAAAAAACCTCCAGCCATAAAAATACGCTTCCACATTCTGACAGCTGTGACAAGTGTGCTGCTCTAGCAGGTGTTGCCAATGCCGTTGCTTCAAACTCACACGCATTAGCTGTTTTACCCACCACATTTGCGCTGTCAGCTTGTACACAGTCGCCAACTGTTTCTGCACACTTTCAGCCCTACCAATCCCGCGCGCCGCCTTACTTCGCATAGCAACTAGTTGTTTATTCCCTTCCTGATTTAGGAATGGTTTTACTCATTTATGCAAAAACGAGGTTCATATGCACAATCACAAACTAATGGCGCGCGCTATTGCGCTTGCTTTTTTGCTGCCAGCAGCAGCCCAAGCCAACGACAGCGATGAGATGGAAAAGCTGCGCGGCGAACTTCAAGAGATGAAAAAAACTTATGAATCGCGCATTCAATCCTTAGAATCGCGGCTAAACCAAACTGAAACAATTGCCAATGGCGCCGACAAAAAAGCGGACGATGCAGCCGTGCAAGCTAGTGCCAAACCCACATCTAGCAACGCGTTTAATCCTGATATTTCGCTCATTCTTAGCGGCACACTGGCGAATCGTTCGCAAGATTCTAACTATCACATAACAGGCTTTCAGGCTGGTGGCGAAATTGGGCCAGGCTCGCGCGGCTTTAGTTTGGGCGAATCAGAACTGGGCGTGTATGCCAACGTAGATGATAAATTTTACGGTGGGCTTAATTTGGCACTAGCGCCTGATAACACGATAGGCGTGGAAGAAGCATTTATCCAGACGACATCACTACCTGGCGCACTTACGGTAAAAGCTGGTCGATTTTTTTCTAGCATTGGTTATCTCAATGAACAGCATGCCCACACTTGGGATTTCGTCGATAACCCGCTCGCCTATCAAGCATTTTTGGGCAACCAGTTTGGTGACGATGGTGTGCAGTTGAAATGGCTTGCGCCAACTGATTTATTTGTTGAACTGGGCGCAGAGCTTAGTCGTGGCCGCATTGCAGATACCGCAGGTCGCGATAAAAACGGTGGTAGCGCAGGCTCAGTTTTTGCGCATGTGGGTGGTGATGTAGGCGCAAGTAGCAGCTGGCGCGCGGGTTTATCATATTTAACGGCCTCAACTGAAAATAGGCAATCGAACGACCTAGATGCGACTGATGCTAACGTCATTAACAGCTTTACTGGTAATAGCAAAGTGTGGATTGCCGATGCGGTGTGGAAATGGGCACCCAATGGCAATGCCAGCAACACCAGCGTTAAATTACAAGGTGAATACTTACATAGAAACGAAGATGGTAGCTTAAATACAGATAACTATTCGGCCTCGCAAGATGGCTGGTACGTGCAAGGCGTGTATAAATTTCTACCCAATTGGCGCACGGGCTTACGCTACGACCAGCTTAATAGCGGCAGCGTCAATTACGGTGCTAACACGGCTAACTTGGTGAATACAGACTATGACCCAAGCCGTATTAGCTGGATGCTAGATTACAACCCTAGCGAATTTTCACGCGTTCGTTTGCAGCTATCTCAAGACAAATCACGCCAAGAAGCCACAGATAATCAAGTGTTTATTCAATATCAAATGAGCCTTGGCGCACATGGCGCACACAAATACTAACTAGGCGCGCATAGCGCGCACCCAATATTAAGGAGATTTTTATGAAACAATTCATTCAAGTAATAGCATTAAGCATTTTTTTGATGGCATCCCAAGCTGCCAATGCAGCACTCAATATTTTTGCCTGTGAGCCAGAATGGGGTGCATTAGCACAAGAGCTAGGTGGTGACAAAGTTACTGTATTTTCCGCTACCAATGCCCTGCAAGATGTTCACCACATTGAAGCAAAACCTAGCTTAGTAGCGCATCTGCGCAAGGCAGATTTATTGGTTTGTACGGGTTCAGAGCTTGAAATTGGCTGGCTGCCCGTATTATTGCGCCAAGCGGGTAATGAAAAAGTACTAGCTGGAAAACCCGCTAATTTTGAGGCCGCACACTATGTACGCATGCTAGAAGTGCCTACCCGCCTAGACCGAGCTGATGGCGATGTACACCCTGGTGGCAACCCGCATATTCAAACCGATCCACGTAATATAGGCAAAGTGGCCGAGGCCTTAGCGCAGCGCTTGGCAGAGGTGGATGCAGCAAACGCTACTTTTTACCAAGGCCGCTACAAAGATTTTGATCAGCGTTGGCAAAACGCCATTAAACGCTGGCAAGCTGAAGCTGCGCCGCTTAAAGGCATTAGTATCGTGGTGCAGCACAAGGGCTTTCCTTATTTAGAAGACTGGCTAGGCTTGAAGGAAATTACCACGCTTGAGCCTAAACCAGGCGTAGAGCCAACCAGTGCACATCTAGTAGAAGTGCTGGCGCAATTGCAACACCAGCCTGCCAAAATGGTGATTCGTGCTGCCTACAATAGCGACAGACCGTCACAATGGCTATCGGAGCGCGCAAAAATCCCTGCGGTAGCCTTGCCTTTTACGGTAGGCGGATCAGAGCGTGCGAAGGATTTATTCTCGTTATTTGATGACACCATTCAACGCTTGCTAGAGGCCAGTAAATGAACCTAAATATGTTAAATTTGGATACCCTGAATCTAAGCATTTTGGGACCTGCCATGTTGGCAGGGCTATTGGTGTTAGCAACACACGTTCCGCTTGGGCAGCAGGTGCTAAAACGTGGCATTGTGTTTATCGACTTAGCAGTAGCGCAAATTGCCGCTTTGGGTGTGATTGCGGCCGATGCGATGGGTTGGGAGCCGCAGGGTTTACAAGTACAAGTTTCTGCCATACTGGCGGCCATGCTGGGCGCATTGCTGCTGACATGGACAGAAAAACGCTGGCCAGAAGTGCAGGAAGCACTGATTGGTGCAATTTTTGTGCTGGCAGCGAGCGCTGGCATACTGCTATTAGCCAATAACCCGCACGGTGGCGAGCATTTAAAAGACTTGTTAGCAGGACAAATTCTATGGGTCAGCACGAGTCAACTCATTCCAACGGCATTCATTACCTCGCTCATTCTTGGCTTATGGTTTGGGCTTAAGGAGCGGCTGGGACGTACAGGTTTTTATATGCTATTCGCCTTAGCGGTTACCGCCTCGGTGCAATTGGTTGGCGTTTATTTAGTGTTTTCCAGCCTGATTATGCCAGCAATTGCAGTGCGCAATTGGCCGCAATCTAAAAAAGTAATGGGTGGATATTTAATTGGTGCGATAGCCTATGCTTTAGGCCTTGCGCTATCTGCCATATTCGACTTACCATCGGGCGCAGTGATTGTGTGGTGCTTAGCGGCAACTGGAATAGTATGTAATTTATTGGCTAATTTATCAAAGTAAAAAAAGATAGGTAAAAGAATGAGTCAAACAATTAGGTTTAGCGAACATAAAAAACCGCTTAGCTTTTTAGCTAAGCGGTTTTTATAAATGCTTAAAACTAGTGTAGTTGCCGCTTATTGGCAATCAGCTCTGTCACCATATTAACCAAATCTTCATCTTGCACGGGCTTACCAAAGAAGGCATCTACACCAATTTCTTTAGCCAAGCTTTGATGTTTATCGGCAGTGCGCGAGCTAATCATAATCAAGGGCGTATTAGCAGTGCGTGCATCATCCCGAATATTACGCGCCAAGGCAAAGCCATCCATACGCGGCATTTCAATATCGGTTAAGATTGCATCTGGCGTGATTTCTAACAGCAATTGCATGGCATCAATACCATCTTTAGCGACAATCACTTCAAAGCCTTCGCGCTCTAATGTGCGACTTAACACTTTACGCATGGTAAGCGAATCATCTACCACCATCACGCGGTATTTGGTCGTTACACTTTCAGCAGTTAGCTTAGTTTGTGCGTTGGTTGTAATACTACCAACCGTTAATATGGCACGTGCTACTAATTGCACTGGGTTAATAATCAGCATGACATTACCATCGCCCGTTACTGTTGCGCCAACAATGCCTGGTACGCGTGCTAACTGTGCACCGATTGGCTTCATTACCGCCTCTTCGTTACTCAGTATCTCATCTACATGCAAGGCAATATTAAACGAACCTACGCGCAGTAATAGCACGGAGTTATAGGTGTGATACTCAGGTAAATGTTCTTGGTGATCGAGCAAATTAGCCAAGTAGTGAATAGGATAGTGTTTTTCTGCCCATATAATTTCTTTTGCTTCGTAAGCTGCCATTACTTCTTGGCGTTTAATTTTTTGCGCTTGCTCAATAATGCCCACAGGTAGCGCATAAAAAGCAGTGCCAGAGCGCACCACCAATACCTGCGCTACCGAAAGCGTAACAGGTAAATTAACATTAAAAATTGTGCCTTTGCCAAACTCACTGCTAAGCTCTACACGGCCGCCTAATGCACTAATATCGTTGCGCACTACATCTAGCCCCACGCCACGACCAGCAATTTGTGATACTTTTTCAGCGGTAGAAAAACCCGATTCAAAAATAATCGACATCAATGCTTGCTCGCTTACTTCGGCATTTGGTTCTATTAATTTATTTGTAATGGCTTTTTCTTTAACACGCAACAAGTTAATACCCGCGCCATCATCGCTCACTGTAATTTGAATCTCATCATTTTCTTGACGTACTTTTAAGGTGATAATACCTGTATTGGTTTTGCCCTGATTACGCCGCTCAGCGGCCGACTCAATGCCATGTGCTACCGCGTTACGCAGTAAATGCTCAATAGGAGCACCCAATTTATCCAACACACTACGGTCAATTTCGGTACTTTCGCCATCAATCACCAAGTCAACTTTCTTTTTAAGCTCTCGCGCAGTTTGGCGCACTACACGCTGCAGCCGCTCTGATACTTGCTTAAACGGCAACATACGCACACCAAGCAAGTTTTGTTGCAAGTCACGGTTCATGCGACCCTGTTGTTGCAGGGCGGCCTCAGTATGATCCAAATTAGCAAGCAAACCGCCTTGAATCGTTGCCACATCATTCACGCTTTCGGCAATCATGCGGGTTAGTTCTTGCAACCGCGTAAAACGGTCAAACTCAAGCGGATCGAAAGTCTCATTGGCCTCTTGCAATATGCTCATGCGGGATTGTAGTTGGGTTTCGGCCTCAATTTCCAGCTCACGCAAATAAATACGCAAACGCGTTAAACTTTCGGTCAAATCGTTTGATGATTGTTTAAAGCCTGTCAGTTCTCTATCCATACGTGAACGAATAATCGAAATCTCGCCCGCCTCGTTAATCAACCTATCCAGTGTATCAGCACGCATACGTAAATATTGGGCTTTGCGATCTGTAGCTCGCCCAGTTGGCGGTGCGTCAATCACAGGCACTTGGCTCATCGTCTCTTCTGGTGTAGCACCTACAGTTTCATCAAAGTAACTACCAATTTGGTCAAACTCAACAAACATAATCTCAAAATCTGGGTCGGCTGATTTACGTTTGAGTGAGCGAATCACTTGGTCTTCAAGCTCATGCACGGCATCACCAAGTGCCGCTTGGCCCGCCATACGTGCGCTCCCTTTAAGGGTGTGGAGTGCGCGTTGCAAGGCATCAGGGTGTTCTGTTTGTTTGGGATTAACTTGCCAAGCACGCAATTCAGCGCCAATTTCTGGCAGAATTTCACGTGCCTCTTCTATAAACATAGCCAGTAATTCTTGGTCAATCTGCGATGCATCTAAGCGATTGTTTTTATTAAAAGTCTTACCTTGCGTGACCAGTTTTACCTCTATCTCTGCGGGCTCTTCATCAGACTCAACCGTTTCAATAGCAGTTTTTTCAGTTACATTAGCTTCAACGATGGTCGTATCAACCGTTGCTAGTGGCTCGACAAACTCTTCATCTTGATACGCTGGCTCTATAAATGTGACAGTAAGCTCTTTATTTTGAATCGCTTGCTGGGCTGCCTCATTTAGCACTTTAATTAAAGCATGTGCAGCTCGCGGATTGCGGTACTCAGAGATTTTTTGCCACATTTGCGACAAGGTTTTTACAGTACTGGTATACAAATCTAAATGTTTATCCGACCAAATAACATTAATTTCATCTAACCAATTCTCTAAGGCGCGGCTTAATAAGCCCATTTGCTTAAATTGTGCTGCCAATGCGTTGCTGGCTAACTTATGCGTTGCATGCCTTGCTGCAACCGATGGGTGTTTTGCCTTGGCCTCAGCCAACTTAATCACGTCTTGCTCTAATATTGTGATATTTTGCATGCTTTCATTGATGAAAACATCGTATAGCGCGCGGCTGATTTCTATTGTGCCGCCAATAACTATACGTTCATCCGATTTTTCTCTATTTGCGGTTGAGGCTGTGCTTATTGTAGATTCATCTGTGTTTGAGAAGCTTTCTATATGCGCTGTCCAAGCGTCTTGATGCACAGCAACTTCGTTGTGAGCGCGCAATGTAGCCGTCCAATCGGCAAAAGCTGCAGCTACTTGCTCAATAGAGGCAACTTGCTGTGGCATTAAGCTGATTTTTTTATCTAAAACACCATTTAAAAAGGTTTCTACTCTACCAGCAACCTCACCCAAAGCATTTAAACCAACGGTGCGGCCACTGCCTTTTAGCGTATGAAAACTACGACGCACCTCTACCAAGGCTTTGCTATCAGTCGCATTCACTCGCAATGCTTGGCAGTTTTGTGCAATGTGCGCTAATACCTCTTCTGCCTCTGTCAGATAAATATCTAATAGCTCAGCATCAAATGCTTTATCAATAACCGTTGCACCTTCAACCTTAAACGCAGTCTCAACTATTTTAGTTGGTGCTTTTTCAGCAACTATTTCACCAGAAACCGCAGTAGCTTCTACCTCATTAACAAGAGTAGAGGAATCTGGCATTGGTTGTTTAGCTTTAACCACTTTTTTATTGCTAGTTGTTTCGGCACTAATTACCGCTGTCTCAACTACCGTTTCTAGCAAGCCAGCTTTTTCCAGTGCACCATTTAAACGTTGCAACGCGCCTTCTAATGCCAATTCTGATTCTGGGCGAGTTTTTGGCATTTCGTCAGCATAAAACCCAACCATACTTAAGCTCTCAGCCACTAATTCAAAATGTGCTTGATCGCTTGCATAGTCACTTTGCTCAAAATACTTAACAAACTGGTTGCAGGCATTGATAATTGCGGTTGGTGTTGTCATGCCGAGCATTTCAAACACAGCGGAAACCTGCTTTAAAGGCTCTGGCGTAATAGTTAGCGGCGATTTATCCGCAGGATTGCGGAAGAAACTATCTAGTGCTTGCTCAACAATTTTAAGTGACTCTTTAATATGCGCAACCACTGCTTTTACAGTGTCACGATCTAGCTCTCCCGCACGGTCAGTTTCTAGCCTATCATAAATTTCGCCAGATGAAATCGACTCTAAACGCAACAGTTCTGCATGTAGTTTTTGGATTCTATCAGGGTCTAAATCTTGATAACTATGTAGCGAAGTTTCAATTAAATTAAGCGCAGCTGCAATTTCAATTAAAGCAGCGTAATTAACTTTGCTAGCGTCGTCGCGTAAAGTGTTGCTGGCCTGCTGTAACACAGAATAAAAATCGACTATCAGCATTTGGCTAAGATTTTGCGTTAAGCCCTCACTAACAGCTAATTGATTTGAAAATTTAGTAATTAAGATATTATCTAAATCAACCCAGCCTTTATCAGCTTGTGCCTTGGCATCCACTTTAGACCAATCAGTGGTGTTGGATACTTCATCCCACAAGTCTTTTAGCTTATCTAATTCATCCAGCAATTGCTGAACTGTAGCCGTTTCATCTGCACCTATCATATTGCCGATAAAGTTAGCTGATGATTTTTTATCTACCAGCGCATCCAGCTCAAACACTTCTTTTACTTGCAAAACATTCGATTTATTGCTGTCGCTAATGGCCACATAATACAAAATATCACGCAATAAGTTGCTGTGTGACTTATTAACACCATCTGCAAACAACTTTAGCTCTTGATCTAGCTTACGACACAACCGTTTTGCACCTTGATTTTCAGCAACTTCTTTTTGCTCTAGCGATTCCGTAAACGCACTTGCAACCCACCACAGCGTTTTATTGCTATTTTTTTGCTGTACTTGGCTAACGTTACTTACCGCAGAAGTCATGGTCTCAATCGCGCTAATTTGCTTGGTTTGCAGCCAATTAAGTAACGATTTTTGATACGCCAACCGTTGCTCTACCATAAAACCAGCATATTCTTCATCACTTAAAGTTTTGCTAGGCAAGTTTTTAGGCGCACTATTCGTGGTATCGGGAAAGAACAGTTCGCTTTCCTCTAATGTTTCGCCTTGCGCGCTAACAATTGGGCTTAATGAAGCATGCAAACGTAGGGGAATGTCGGGCGCGCCATTCATTAACTCTTGCAAGTACGACTGCAAGGTTCTAACTGCTTTTGTAAACGCAGTGATAATGTCAGGTGTAACATTAACAGATTTTTTTTCTAGTTTGGCTGCTAGCTTTTCTAACTCGCCACAATAGCGTTTGCAGCCTTCTAAACCCACCATATCAAGCGCACCAGTGGCCTGATACAAATGCGTTTGCGAAAAACGCATTGGTGAAGTGTCATCCATATTAGCTTGCAAGGTTTGCAAGTTATCTAATACAGAATTCAGTAATTGATCAATTTGATCTTTTACCCAAGTTAATGGCCCGCTATCAAAATTTTCTGACACCTAATTAAACTCCAAGAATCTTACAATTGAATCCTAAATTGAAGCTTATGCCAATTTAAAGCCCGCCACTGAGTCACGTAACTCTTCCGCTAACTTGGTTAGCTGACCTACCGATTCTGCGGTAAGCTTTGTACCATCGGTGGTTTGAGACGTAATCTCTTGAATTTGCTGCATATTTTTTGCCACGGTAGAGGCCACCTGCGTTTGCGCCTCGGTTGCAGTGGAAATCGATTGAATCAAACGCGCTAAGCTGTTAGAAACAGTTTCAATCTCCGTCAAGGCCTTACCCGCCGCATCTGATAGTCGCGCACCTTCAACCACACCCTCAGTACTTTTCTCCATCGCGGCCACCGCGCTGTTAGTATCGGTTTGAATGGTTTTTACAATTGCGCCAATCTGCTTAGTCGCCTCAGATGACCGCTCTGCAAGTCGCTGCACCTCTTCCGCAACCACCGTAAAGCCTCGACCTGCCTCACCAGCTGATGCCGCCTGAATCGCCGCGTTCAAGGCCAAAATATTAGTTTGTTCAGTAATGTCAGAAATTAGCTCTACAATCTCGCCAATCTCTTGCGAGCTTTCACCCAAACGTTTGATTCGTTTAGAGGTTTCTTGAATCTGCTCGCGAATGCCGTTCATGCCGGCAATAGTGTTTTGCACCGCTTGCGAACCCACAGTAGCAGCTTGCAGTGAGCGTTGCGCAACCTGAGAGGCCTGACTCGCGTTGCTAGATACCTGCAAAATTGAGCGCGTCATATTACCAACCGCTTCTGTTGTCTCGGTAATTTGCGATGATTGTTTTTCTGCTGCCGATAACAAGCCAACTGATGTGGCCTGCGCTTGCCCAGTTGCAGTACTTACCTGCTCTGAGGCGCGGTTAATACCTTCCACCAAGCCGCGTAAGCTATCAATGGTATAGTTAATTGAGTCAGCAATCGCACCTGTAATATTCTCTTTCACCTCGGCACGCACGGTTAAGTCACCATCCGCCAAGTCGCCCATCTCATCAAGCAGGTTGAGCACGGCCATTTGGTTTTGTTGACCATCGTTTTCTAGCATCATCACCGCACTATCAATCGTTTTAGCTTGGCGCATACCAAAATACCAAATTAAACCTAAAATCAACAAGCCCAACAAAGCCAAGGCCGTTAGAATAGTTTTTAATAAAGTGTTACTTGAATCTTCTACTCTTGCTGACTCTTTTTCTAACTCAGCAACCAGCGTATTCACAGTACCACGATTGACATCATAAGCTGCCGTTAAGTCACCAAGCGGCTTAGCAGCTGCAATAGCACCTAATTTAATGGCAGGTACATATTCTTTAGTGTAAATGTTATAAAAGTTTTCGTTAGATTTAATAACTGCCTGAAAGGCACCTTGCATCGTATCGTTATGTTTATTATTTTGCCAATAGGCAAGGCGGCTTTTAAAGCTCGCCTGAGCTTTATCAACCTCTGCTAGTTTTTTATCGCGCAATTCAAAATCGCTTACCGATGCAGCAACGAAAGCAGAGTTGGCAGCCGCATAAGCATCTACCGAATATAAAGGTGGTGGCAAAATATCAGCTCTTAAATCACTATTAGATTTAATCGCGTCATACACAGGGCCATGCACACGCACCTGGCTAATAACATAAAACGCCAAGGCAATAAAAATGAGCAACCCAATAATCGGGATGAGCGTTTGACGATAGCTAGCACCTTTAGTACTGCCTGAGCTGGGGCTACCAGCAAACACCTGTTTAATTTTTGCAGGAAGATCTTTAATATTAAATGCCATTTTTAATCCCTTTTAAACTACATACTTTAATCACTATTTTCACTTTTAGTCACTTTTAGTCACTTTTAGTCACTTAGGTGACATTAAACTTCATAAGGTATTGCATATTCTTTTGAATGCACTAACTGTGCACAATCAAGCATGTGCCAAATACGATTTTCTGCATCTTGATAAGTTTGCGGTTTTAAACATGCGTTTTCTTCTGCCAGCTCTTCACGCAAGGTTAAATCCTCTAGTTTGCGCAAGCCTATTAATTTATCCACCACAAATGCCACATTGCTAATTACCGCCTCACTAATCAATAACAGCCTTGCGTTAGACGATATGCTTGTAAAAGTTTGCTCTAGCATTTGTGCCAAATCATTAATGGCATACAAAACGCCACGCACGTTTGCAACGCCCAAAAACCAAGGTTTAACTAGCGGCACACGATGCAGATCAGTAATCGGAAGCGTTTCAGAAATCTCTTGCAGGTTCACCAATACGTTTTTGCTGCCAATCACCACACCCAAATAGCCAGCAGGCGTCTCTGCACCTGCCTTTTTAGCATTTTCTAAGCGCGCTAAAATATTGGTTTGGTATTCGCGTAATGTGGATTCTTTTGCCATAACTTAACCTTAAAACTAAACCTGCCCTAGCCTAGTTTATCAATAATTGCTGTCAGATCAGCTTTAGCAATAGGCTTAATTACACAGGCTTTTGCACCCATCTTTTCTGCCCAAGCGTGATCCGTTATCTGCAGTTTTCCAGAACATAAAATGACAGGAATCTTAGACGTAGCAGGATCTTTAGTCAGCGTACGGGTAGCCTGAAAGCCGGTAAGGCCTGTCATAATAATATCCATAATAATCAAATCCGGGGCAATGCTGGCCGCACGTTCCACACAGGCCTCGCCACTTTCCAATGCAACCACCTGATAGCCACGCTCTTCTAAAAGCTCGGTTAGGTAGAATCGATCAGTTGCGGAATCATCTACAATTAATATTTTACTGATTGCCATTGCTGCTCTCCATAAGTGAAACGTTAGTTAACAATTGAAACGTTAATTTAAGTAGTGAAACGTTATTTGGTAATGTAAGCATTTACCGCTTCGATTAAAGTATCTTGTGTAAATGGCTTGGTTAAATATTGATCAGACCCCGCCATACGACCACGCGCACGGTCAAACAGGCCATCTTTACTAGACAACATAATGACAGGGGTTGATTTAAATTTTGCGTTACGCTTAATTAAAGCGCAGGTTTGATAACCATCTAAGCGTGGCATCATAATATCCACAAAAATCACTTGTGGGTGTTGATCAGCAATTTTGGCGAGCGCATCAAAACCATCTTCTGCCAAAATAACCTCGCAACCCGCTGATTTTAAGAAAATCTCGGCGCTGCGACGTATAGTGTTACTGTCGTCAATTACCATTACTTTTGTGCCAGCTAAATTTGCTTGAGCCACGTTGTAGCCTCCTAACTAAACGACATAACCGATGAGAAATCGACATTTTTTGATACAAATCTGCCGCACTCATCTCAATATAATTGATTAAGCACTTTTCATGCCTACTTTAGCTTGCTGTCTTGCCAAATAAATATTGGCTTAGATTTTGCTTAATATTATTTTTGTAATGTTATTTACAGAGTATTACCATCACGTTAATGCAAAATATGACATTTTTTAAAATAAATTGCAACACTTACATGATATTTGTAATAATATACTTTAACAATAATCAATAAAGATTGACCTGCGTGTAGTAAAAACAGCATATTGTTTTACTACATCATTAATTAAACGCTCTTAAATATTAGGACATTCTGCAATGATTATTAGACAAGAATCTGTCGACGCCAAATTAGCTTTAAAAGATTTACCTAGCAATTCACCGCTACCGAGTGCAAATCTTGTATTAGTTTTTGGGTCTGTAAAAAGATTTACCGAAGGCAAATTACAAGGCTTTTTAAAATCTCGTTATCCTGCTGCGCAATTGGTGGGTTGCACCACATCAGGCGAAATAAGCCCTAGTGGCGTGTATGACGACAGCATTCAGATCACCGCTATTCAATGGGAAAAAACCGTACAACGCGTAGCGCAGACCAAAATGACTGGCATGCAAAACTCGTTTGAGGCTGCCGCTGGCTTAGCCAAACAACTTAAGGCAGATTCACTACGTACCATTTTAGTCATTTCTGATGGCCTTAATGTCAACGGCTCTGAGCTACTGAGCGGTTTTCAAAGTGTGTTGGGTGACATCCCTATCGTGGGTGGCTTAGCAGGCGATGGCGGCGCATTTGTAAAAACATTGCAGCTATTTAATGAAACTATTTCAGATAATCAAGTTATTGCGGTTGGCTTATACGGCAATGCATTAATCACCTCTAGCGGTGCCTTGGGCGGCTGGAAGCCTTATGGTCCACCGCGCAAAGTCACCAAATCCACCAAAAACGTAGTGTTTGAAATGGATGGCAAACCTGCGTTGCCAATTTATAGAATGTATATTGGCGAGGCATTTTCACGCGGCTTACCAGGCACGGGTTTAAAGTTTCCACTTGCTGTAATTGAAGAAGGTAAACGCGATATTGAAAAAATTCGTACCTTGTTGGCAATCGATAATAAAAATAATAGCTTAACCTTTGCAGGTAATGTGGAAGAAGGCGAAACTGTAAGACTTTGCCAAACCAACCACGACCGATTAGTGGAAGGTGCAGGCGGTGCAGCCAATTTGGTAATGAGCGGCTTAAGCGCAAGCAAAACCAATCAACCTGGCTTAGCGCTGTGTGTGAGTTGTGTGGGTCGCAAAGGTGTAATGGCTGAGCAAGTGGGCGACGAAGTAAAACTAGTGCAGCAAATTTTAGGCGCACAAACCTCGGTCACAGGCTTTTACTCGTATGGTGAACTTGCACCGCGCCCCAATACCACTGATAGCGTATTGCATAATCAAACCATGACAATCGGCTACTTAAGCGAAAATTTGCTGGCTTAAGTTTGCCAGTTTAAATTTAATAGTTTAATTACGTAATTCATCAAGCACCTGTTCCAAACAGGTGCTTTTTGTTTTATGATTAGTCCTTAACATTTTAAAATAAATAACAATTTAATTTTCAAGAGGAAATCATCATGTCTAGCTCAGTCACACTAAAAGGTAACCCCGTTGAAGTTGCTGGCAATTTACCCAAAGTAGGCAGCACAGCTCCTAATTTTACGCTGGTGGATAAAGCACTAGCAGACGTTACCTTAGAGACTTTCGAAGGTAAGCGTAAAGTGCTTAATATATTTCCAAGCGTTGATACACCCACTTGTGCTGCGTCTATTCGCGCGTTCAACAAACTGGCGGCTGGTATGGATAATACCGTTGTGCTGAATATTTCTGCTGACTTGCCATTTGCGCAAACACGTTTTTGTGCGGCAGAAGGCATTGAAAATGTACAAAATTTATCTAGCATGCGCGGCCGCGACTTTTTAATGAATTACGGCGTACTGTTATTTACCAGCAAACTCGCAGGCCTGTGCGCCCGCGCAGTCATTGTGTTAGATGAAAAAAATGTGGTTAAACACGTAGAGTTAGTGCCAGAAATTGCTAACGAGCCAAACTACGATAGTGCTCTAGCCGCTTTAAAATAAGTATAAAACCCAATAAAAAAGCCAGCATTAGCTGGCTTTTTTTGCTTATTCATATTGCGTGTATTTAGCATTACTGCCTTTGGCCTTTTCAACAGGATACTTCAGTGCATTTAGCGTAATTTTTTGATTAGCCGCTTCTATCAAATCAATCTTTAGCACTTCGGCAAGTCTTAATAAATACACAAATGTATCAGCCAACTCATGGCTAACTGCTTCACGTTTTTCTGGCGTTAAGTGCTGGCTTTCTTGTGGTGTATCCCATTGAAAATGCTCAACTAATTCAGCCGCTTCAACAATCATCGCCATGGCTAAGTTTTTAGGTGTATGAAACTGCGCCCAATCACGCTCCATCACAAACGTATTAATTTTTGCACGTAAATCTTGTAAAGAATCCGCCATTATTTGTCCTTTCTGTTAGCTATTTTGTTTCGACATAACCTTAAGATTAGTCTGCACTGAAACTTCGGACTAAAGTCCTTGTTTTCTGTTGCTACCAGCCACCATTTTAATTTCAAATAATCGGCATTCTAATGGTCCGTTAAACAGCGGTGTACGTTTGCTAGGCGTTAAGCGCATTAACTTTGGCAAGCGTAAATCATTGGTTAAAAAATAGGTATTCCAGCCTGCAAACTTGCGTTTTAATGCCTCGCCTATTTTGGGGTACAACAGGGCTAATTCTTCATCTTCGCCAATACGCACGCCGTAAGGCGGGTTGGCTACCAGCACGCCGCTATCAGCAGGAGGCGGTACTTCGGTAATATTAGCTTGTGAAAGCTGTACCGCCTCTAGCAAGCCCGCCTCATCTAGATTTTGCTTGGCAATGCGCACAGCGCGTAAATCGCTATCGCTACCGTAAATTTTTTGAAAAGTCGTTGGTTTTGCATTTTTTAGCGCGGTATTTTTAATTTTTTTCCACGTATCGCTTTCAAAATTTTTAAGTTTTTCAAAGCCAAAATCGCGGTTTAACCCAGGCGCAATATTCAGCGCCATCATAACTGCTTCAAGCAAAAACGTGCCGCTGCCACACATTGGGTCTAGCAGCGGCGTGCCTGCTTGCCAACCGCTTAATTGCAAAATGCCAGCGGCTAAATTCTCGCGCAAAGGCGCTTCTATACTGGCTTTGCGGTTACCACGCTGATACAAAGCAGCGCCCGATGTATCCACATAATACACATAAGCATCGGCCGTTAAATAAGCATGAATACGCACAGATGGATTTTTAGTGTCAATATAAGGCCGCGAATCAACCACTTGCCGAAACTTATCGCACACCGCGTCTTTAATGCGTAGCGTGGCAAACTCTAGACTTTTTAATGGACATTTTACGCCAGTCACTTTCACCATAAAGTCATGTTTTACATCAAACCAGTTTGGCCAATTCAATTTGTACGCGGCTTGGTATAGGTCATCTTCAGTTTCGTAATTGCCGCGCCCAATTTGCATAAGAATACGTGTGGCGATGCGCGAGTGCAAATTGGCGGCGTAGCATACGCTAAGCTCACCTGCAAAGCCAATACCACCATCAGTGGGCTTGATGTCTTTTGCGCCAGCAGCTTTAATTTCATCGGCTAGTAGTGATTCTAAGCCGCGCGGGCAAGTTGCAAAATATTGATTCATCATGTTGGTTTATCCATTGTTTTATCTGGCCGTTGTTTATTTAGGCATTACAAATCGCTCTAGCGTGTTCCAAAAAAACTGTCTATTGTTATTGGTATTATGTTCGCACAGCTTGTCTACAAAACTTAAAAATTCTATTTTGTGATTGTGTTCGAGCATTTTGGCACGCGCGCGCAAGCTAGCAATGTTTAAATCGGGCGTTTGTTTAAAGCCAAAAACTACAATATTGCCAGGTTTTCCTGTGGGTAGCATTAGGATTTGATTGTTAAAACTACGCTCGATACGCTGCAAATAACTATCAAAATTTTTATCGCTGCCCCACAAATTAATCACAAAAATGCCGTTTAGTGTAAGCGCTTTTTCGCAAACATCAAAAAAATCTTGGCTACAAAAATCAGGTGGAATACCATGCGCATCAAAGGCATCAATCATTAGGCAATCAGCACTTTGTTGATTTTCAGCCAAATAAACTAGGCCGTCGCCTTGTATAACGTTTAACCGCGCGTCGTTATCTGGCACGGCAAAATGACTGCGTGCAATATTAATAATTTGCGGATTAATTTCAATGATTGTTTGCGATATTTTTGGACAAAACTGGTAAACATATTTAGGTACAGAGCCGCCACCCAAGCCGATTGTTAACACATTTTTTATAGCATCTGAAAACAGCAAAAAGCCCATCATGCCGCGTGTGTAAGCAAGATCTAGCTCGAAAGGTGACTTCACCTTCATGCTACTTTGAATAGTTACAGAGCCTAAATGCAGCGAGCGTATGCCGTTGGTTTCGGTCACTTCAACGATACTATCATTGCTAACACTTTTATGAATCTTACGGTTAAACCTCAGCATTATCTTCAACTACAGTAACTGACTCTACTTCACCCACACTGGCTTCGACTACGCTCTTAAACTTGCAATTCAGCTCCATCAACAATGTATCGATGTGTTTGATTTCTAATAATACTTTGGTACCGACTTTAAGCTCTGGCAAGCTGGGCACTTTGGTAATATAAAACAGTCCATCAATTTTGACTAAATTATCGCGCCAAACCACAGCGGTGATTTCAGTCAGTTTTTCTTGAATCAAATATTGCAAACTCCAGTAACGTTCCATACGGGTTTGAAACTCACTATACGCACTATACGTTTGGTCAAAATTGCGCATAATCACGTTCAACTTGCCATCTTTTTCGTTGTAGGGCGCAGGCTCGCCGCTAAGCATGGCAATTAATTGACGCTGATTGATTAAATCGACCGCGCGACGTAGTGGCGAAGTAGACCACGAGTACTGCGCTACACCTAAGCCTTGGTGAGGCTCTGCTTTACTGGTCATAAATACTTTGCCACCTGTTTGCGCGCGATAAATGCCCGCAATTTCAGCCTCTTTAAGCTGTCCTCCCCAGTGGCTATTGGCATAAATCATCAGTTCCGCCACCAGCTTGTCCATTGGCGATCCGCGTTCGCGCGCGACAATTTTTACAATGCTGTCTGTAACATAAAAGTTGTAATCAATCTGAGGAGCTTGATTAGGGTTGGCTTTGCCGCGCGCTTTTTCTAAACTGGTTGCTAAGCCAAATAGCAGCTTAAGTCGCGCCCAGTATGGATGGCTGCTGTCTGCATCTAGCGTGCTCTCATTAAAAAATGGCTCTAGCGCATCGTGACGCAAGTTATCGGCTATTTTAATTTTTTCTAAGCGTGTTTCATGTCTAACAATTTCAAATTCAGGCGTTACTTCTACATATAAACTCAAGGCAGGCTTGGTTTCACCCGCATCTAAGCTAAATGGCTTAACGACATCTTCAGGCAGCATGGTGATTTTATTGCCTGGCATGTAAACAGTGGATAAGCGGCTTAATACAATTGCGTCTAAAGTAGAGTCAACAGGCACACCAAGCGCAGGCGCAGCAATATGAATGCCCACACGGGTATTGCCATTGCTTAAACTTTCTAAACTAAACGCATCGTCAATCTCGGTGGTGGTGGCATCGTCAATACTAAAGCAAGCCGCACTGGCAAGCGGCAAGTCGTCTGCAAACGTGCTTAACTCATAAGGCGGAAACGCAGTGCCAGCTTTACCCGCGTTATCTGGAAACATTTCTCGCAAAAAGGCACCAAGGTGATAATCGTGTGCGTTAGCAATTAAGCCGCAATCAGCCATAACACTTAACGCCAGTCGGCCCGAACTCTGCGCGGCTTCGTCAATCGCTTTCCATTCCAAGGAGTTTTTATCGGGGTTGTAAATCAGTGCATCAGTTTTTGCGGCAAAACCTTCTGGCAACTCTTTATTGTTTAGCATCACAACCCAGCTCGCCATTTGTTTGGCTTGCAATTTCTTGCGTTCAACGGCAGCCAGTGCAAGCTTTAAAGTTTCTGCAGGTGCGGCTTTGTAGCGACCTTTGCCCTTGCGGTAGAAATACATGGGCGCAGAATGTAGCTTAATGGCGATAGCAGCCGCTTGCACGCTGCTAGGCTTTGCGCTAAAATAATTCGCAGCCAAATCGGCAAAACTAAATTCTGGCTCGCCGCAGCATTCCCACACAAAATCTAAATCTAAAGCATTAGCCTCTAGCGTTGCGGCTTCTAAAAAACCTGCCAGCGCAGATTCAAAACGTAGCAACACATTGGCCGCTTTAATTTTGCTGCGCTTGCCACTGGTCGATTCCACTTGCAATGCGGCATCGGTCTCGCTCATTATTGCGGCCGCCTTAAAACTGCCATCTTCTTCGTATAACACATTCATTTATTTGAGATTTTCTTATCGGTGATATTCATAGAGCCGTCATTAGCTCACATTTATTAAGCACAGTGTCAATTTACAATTGTTTACTATGGTGTAATTAATAAAAGTGATTTAATAATGGTGTAATAAAATTGAAAATTATAAATATTTTACAAAACATGTAATTTTAATGTTTTCTAACTAATTAAGCTCGCTAATTTCAATCATTTTTCAAAAGGACACATAATGAATACTAATAAAGTTCTACTACTTGCAGTTATGTCTACATTAACTGTTAGTTGCGCTACGCAACGTACAGCAGGCGGCTTGGTTGATACCAACAACCAATACGCCACTAGCAACAACGTTACTGCGCCGCCATCAGCCAAGCCTGGTGAATGCTATGTTAATTTGCACACTAAACCAGTGACTGAGCAAACCTCACAACAAGTACTAAAACGCGCGGCTAGCCAAAAAATTGAGATTGTGCCTGCAAGCTACGCCACTGGCGAAGAAACAGTACTAATTAAACCAGCAGGTACGCGCTTAGAAGTAGTGCCAGCCGTTTACGAACCTGCAGAAGAGCAAGTTCTAGTAAAACCAGTTGGCAAACGCCTAGTGCCAGTTGACGCTGTATTTGAGGATAAGTCAGAACAGGTATTAGTTACAGCTGCTTCAACCTATTGGAAGCGCAGCACCGTTGCAGAGGCATCTAATAGTGGTGCAAAAGAGCAAATTGCTGGCGATGATGGTTATGTAATGTGTCTGATTGAAAAGCCTGCAGTGTATAAAGCAGTCACTAAACGTGTAATGGTTACTGGCCCTAGTAGCCGCGAGGAAGTTATTCCTGCCGAATACACGACTGTGCGTAAAACTGTTTTAAAAACCCCTGCAACTACGCGTGAAGTAGCAGTGCCTGCCGAATATGCTAAAGTAAAAACAACTAAACTGGTTAGCCCTGCCGCTGAGAAAATTACCGAGATTCCTGCAGAGTACGAGACTGTGACCTCAACAAAAACGGTTTCTGCAGACAAATGGGAATGGCGTCGTATTTTATGCGCAACCAATTCAACGCCTGCAAAACTGCAAGAAATTGAATCTGCGTTATTGGCTGCTGGCCAAAACCCAGGCACGGTTGATGGCGTTGTAGATAGTAATACTTTATCTGCGCTACAAGCTTACCAAGCCAGCAAAGGCTTGCCAGTTGATCATGGTCGCTATATCAATATAGACACAGTTAAATCATTGGGTGTTGCACCACAATAACTAAAAAATTATAGTGCGGCATTAAAATCGTGATTTAATAAACAAAAATAACTCACTTTTGTGATTTAATAGGGCTCTTAGAAGCCCTATTTTTTTACCTTAATTTTTATGGACAATCGCATTCCTGTTACGTTACTGACTGGCTTTTTAGGCAGTGGTAAAACCACACTTTTAAATCACTTATTAAATCATCCGCAAATGAAAGACAGCGCGGTGATTATTAACGAAATTGGTACAACGGGCTTAGATCACATACTTGCCACGCAAGTCGATAGCGAACAGATTGCCGATAACACCGTGTTATTAAGCAGCGGTTGTGTGTGTTGCACCCTTAAAAATGAGCTGGCCGATACCATGCGCGATTTATTTTTTAAGCGTGCACTACAAGCCATTCCGCAATTTAATCGCATCGTGATTGAAACGACAGGTATGGCCGATCCTGGGCCTATTTTAGCCAATTTAATGAATGAACCTGTGATTGAAAGTGTGTTTAGGTTAGATGCAGTTATAGTAACAATTGACTGCGAATATGGCTTTGATCAGCTAGAAAAATACATTGAAGCACGTAAACAAGCGGCGATGGCCGATGTGTTATTGCTGACAAAAACAGACTTAGCTACGCCAGAACAAGTAACGAATCTGAAAGAAAAACTCATTACTATTAATGCTGGTGCAACCCAGCATAAAATATTACATGGCCAAATAGAACCCGATTTTATCATTGATGTTGGGCTGTTTGACCCAAGTGGAAAGCACGCAGAACCCCAACGCTGGTTACGCGCGCCCGTTAAACTTACCAACAGCAAGCCAACTTTCATGCTAAAAAATCAGCATGATGAAATAGCAAGTTTCACCATCACCCTACCCAGTCCGATTAGCTGGCGCGATTTAAAACCAGTCATTCTAAAACTCTGCCAAAAGCATGGCGAAGGCTTGTTGCGGCTAAAAGGCATTATCCACGCAGCAGATTTAGATGACCCAATCGCCATACACGCCGTGCATTTTACGCCCTACCCGCCCACTGAGCTGGAAGGCTGGATTGAAGATGAACCAACGAATCGTATTGTGATTATTGGCAAAGGCTTAAATGAAGCAGCGATTAGAAAAATGCTGACACAAGTTTAAAACCAACTTTAGAGCAAGGCTTTATTGCTTGGTTTTGTAATTTGTACCAAAAAATTCCTGCATTAAAAAATCTTCCAGCTCCGCGCTATCCTCAAGCCGCGCCGACTTGCTAATGGTGCGGCCTAAACGCTGCGATTCCCAATCAAAATCGCCCTGATAATGCTGGCGAATAATGGCAATCATACGGCGAATCATTAGCAGTCGCACGTCTTGGCCATTTTTGGCTTCCACATCAAAAAACTCGCGGCGGGCGTTACTCACGCTGCTGGTCCAACCCAAAAATGAGAAGTTTGCACTGCTGCTGCTTAAATTGGTAATTTCAAAAATGCCATTGGTACCATTATTAAAGTTGCTTTTAATGCGCGCATCACGTTTAGCTTCCTCAGATAGTCCTTGTTCAGCCGCTGCAGCGGCAGCATTTTGACGTGCTGCGTCTGATTCACTCGCTTCGCGTTGCGTGCGACGCTGTGCGATATATTCTGCCATATCATTTGGTGCGTCAGTAGGTGTTGGTTGCGGCACTTGGGGCTTAGATGATAGCGGAGGCGTTGCTGGCACTTGTTGCTGGCTTGGGCGCGGTGTTGTTAATACTTTAGGCACAGAAAAGTCATTAGCTTTTGGCTTGCTGGCTGGGCTGTTTGGCTTTTTGGCGATTACTGTGGGTTTCGGCTCTGGTGGAATCTCGGCAGGCGTTGTTGGTAAGGGTTCAGCTGGCATTTTTGTTTGTGGTTTTGGCGCTAAACTCACCTCAATCGTCGTTCTAGACGCGCTAGGTTTCATGTCAATTTTCGGCACTATCAATAGTAAAACCAGCAAGTGCACAACAATAGATAGTACTAGTGCCAGCAAAGTATTGCGGCTGATACTCAAGCGTATATGCTTGTCACCTAGCGGTTTAGCTAAAAATTCGTCCCTGCTGTTATCCATTATTAACGACTTAAATCTGCCCACGTTTTTTCAAGCCGTTTAATGGAAATTGGCATAGGCGTTTTTAGTTCTTGCGCAAATAATGACACGCGCAGCTCTTCAATTAACCAGCGATAATCAATTAATGCTTGTGGAATCTCTGCGTGCGCTTGATTGAGGTTACTAATTTTATCTGCCCATTTTTGCCAAATCAGTCCCACACTGGCCGCATTTTTGCCATCACGGTCTGGTGCAGCGGGTTGTTTTTCAATACGCAATCTTAAGGCCTTTAAATAACGGGGAATATGCACGAGCGATTCCCACGGGGTTTGATGAAAACAGCCTTTGTATAACAGTAAGCCAAGCTGTTGTTCTACATCGCGTTTTAGGCGGTTAACGGTAGCAGGCATTTTGGTTTGCAGTGCGATTAGTAATTGATACTCTGTCGCGATTGCTTGTGCTTGCCTTACAACGGCTTGGCTAACAGCAGGCAAGCGCGCACGTGCGCGTGCTTTTAGTTTCATAAAATCGGCATTATTACGTGGTAAATCATCTTCACCAATAAATGCGCGATCTGCAATGGCGGTAATTAAATCGTCGCGTAAGTCGTCGGGCTGCATGATGTTTCTAAGTAATAGTGCGGTTTGGTTAAAGTTGGGCAGACTTTTTTCTAGCTGTTTAATTTGTTCTTTTAGCTCAAAACGCATTAAACGGCAAACACCTTTACGTAGATTTACATCGGCTTCTTGCTGGGTATCAAACAGTTTTACCGATACACTATCAATAGTGTCTTCTAAAGCGGGGTAACCTGTCAGCTTTAAGCCCTCGCGCTCAAAGCTTAAACTGGCAGGTAAATCACCAAAATCCCATTGTTTTAAACCTGTTTTTTCAATATCGGGCGAGGTATTTCTAAAAGTAAGCTGAGCAGCTTGGCCAAGCTGTTTTTGCAGCGCACGCCAATCGCGACCCATGGCTAGCTCGCGGCCTGCATCGTCTACTATGCTAAAGTTCATCAGCAAATGTGCTGGTGTTTCTTCTACCCAATCGTCAACACTAATTTTAAGCGTGGTTACACGTTGAATATGTGCGGCTAACAGCGGCTTAATAGCAGCGTCGCCTATTTTATTTTTATCTAAAAATCCCGTTACAAATTCTGACACTGGCACACACACGCGGCGAAAGGTTTTGGGCAATGCTTTTACTAAATAGGTGAGTTTTTCACGCAACATACCAGGCACCAGCCATTCGGTTGGTGTTGAGTCTAGTTGATTCAACAAGGCGAGCGGTACTGTTGCGGTAACGCCATCTAAAATGTGGCCTGGCTCAAAGCGGTATTTTAGTGGGATTTCAACTTTTTGTTTTTCACCAGCAGCACCCAACTCCATTTTCTCGGGAAACTGCACCGCTGTGATTGCATCGGCACCGTGACGCATTAAATCATCACGGGTTAAGTATAATAACTTAGGATTCTGCTTTTCTGCGCCCTCTCGCCATTTTTCAAAACTAGCCGCATTGGTAATATCCGCAGGAATTTTGCTGTCGTAAAAGGCAAATAGTTGATGCTCATCCACCAGCACATCTTGGCGACGCGCTTTGTGTTCTAGCTCTTCAACCTCCGCAATTAATTTTTCATTGGCGGTAAAAAATGCTGCACGGGTATCAAATTCACCATTGGCCAGTGCTGCGCGAATAAATATCTCGCGCGATTCCGCCATGTTAATTGGCCCGTAATGTACGCGGCGCTTAGGGATAATGGTTAAACCGTATAGCGAAACACGCTCCCACGCGTTCACCATGCCCATTTTCCTATCCCAGCGCGGGTCAGAATAAGCGCTTTCAGTTAAACCTCTAGCTAGCGGCTCTATCCAATCGGGTTCTATTTTAGCCACACAACGCGCGTAAAGTTTGCTGGTGTCTACTAGCTCCGCCGCAATCACCCATTTGGGGCGTGCTTTCTTTAAGCCTGATCCTGGTGCCACAAAAAACCGTATGCCGCGCGCACCTGCATAACTGTCGTTATCACCATCTTTAAAGCCGATATTGCCTAGTAGGCCCGCCAACAGTGCCTTGTGAACTTGCTCAAAATTTGCAGGTTCACGTTGCACTACCTCTCCTCTCGTGGGATAGGGTTGGGGTGAGGGGGGTGTAAGCACCATCTCGTCTGTAATTTGCTTAATTTGCCCATGCAACTCGCGCCATTCTTTTAAGCGCAAGAATGATAAAAAATTAGCATGGCATTGATTAAGTAAATCTTTATTACTTTTTTTGGTTTTTAGCGCGTTATCGTAAAAATCCCAAATTTTTAAGTAGCTCATAAAGTCTGAGCCTTCTGCTGCAAATTTACTATGCGCGTTATCAGCCGCCTCGCGCTTATCCATTGGCCGCTCGCGTGGGTCTTGCATACTTAATACGCTAGCAATAATCAAAATTTCATTCAAACAACTTTCGCGTTTAGCCGCCAAAATCATACGTCCCACACGCGGGTCTAGCGGCAATTTGGCAAGCTGCAAGCCTGTTTCGGTAATGTTGCGGTTGGCATCTACCGCACCCAGCTCTTGTAGCAACAAGTAGCCATCAGCGATTAATCTTGTTGAAGGCGGCTCGATAAAAGGAAAGTCTGCCACATCACCCAGCCGCAATGCCGCCATACGCAAAATAACTGCTGCAAGTGAGCTACGTAAAATTTCTGGCTCGGTGAACTCAGGTCTGCCATCAAAATCTTGCTCTGAATAAAGGCGCACGCAAATGCCGTTAGAAACGCGGCCACAACGCCCAGCACGCTGCTTGGCGGCTGCTTGAGAGATTTTTTCAATCTGTAACTGTTCAACCTTGGCACGCACGCTGTAGCGGTTCATACGCGCCAAACCTGCATCAATCACGTATTTAATGCCAGGTACGGTGAGTGAGGTTTCTGCCACATTGGTTGCCAAAACAATTCTTCTAGCACTGTGCGGCTTGAATATTTTTTGCTGATCTTCAATGCTTAATCGCGCAAAAAGCGGTAATACTTCGATATGTTTTAACTTAGCAGAGCGGCCCTGGTATTTACGCAAATGCTCTGCCACGTCACGAATCTCACGCTCGCCTGGCAAAAATACCAAAATATCGCCATCACCTTGCCGCAATAAATCATCTGCTGCGTCCATAATCGCTTCTTCAATGGCTTCTTCTTCGTCATCTTCTTCGAGCCAACGGGCTTCGGTTTTGGCTTTGCGGGGGATGCCCAAAAGGTTTCCAGATATTAAGTCCGTTTCATCGTCTAAATCAAACTGCGCGTTTTCTGCTTCAGCAGACTCTTTGGCTCTAAAGCCTGCCTTGCCAAGCGGACGATAACGAATTTCAACAGGATAAGTACGCCCAGAAACCTCTATCACGGGCGCAGCTTTAATAACTCCAACACTGGTTTGCGCTGAAAAATGGCTAGAAAAGCGCTCTGCATCAATCGTAGCAGAGGTGACAATAATTTTTAAATCGGGGCGTTTAGGTAATAATTGTTTGAGATAACCCAGTAGAAAATCGATGTTTAAACTGCGCTCATGCGCTTCATCAATAATAATGGTGTCGTAGGCGTTTAAAAACTTATCACCTTGCGTTTCCGCCAGCAAAATACCGTCTGTCATCAGCTTAACGTAGCTGGAATCAGTAATTTTGTCGTTAAATCGCACTTTATAGCCCACCACCTCGCCCAAGGGTGAATTTAGCTCTTGTGCAATGCGGCTTGCCACACTTCTAGCGGCAATACGACGCGGCTGTGTGTGACCGATTAAACCCGCAACACCGCGGCCAAGTTCCAAACAAATTTTGGGCAATTGCGTAGTTTTGCCGCTACCTGTTTCGCCGCACACAATCACGACCTGATTTTTCTTGATTGCTTGCGAAATTTCATCGCGACGGCTGGATACTGGCAGCTCTAACGGATATTCTGGCTTAGGTAAGTTAGCTAAACGCGACGCATATTTGGCTTGTGAAACACGTACATTTTGCACGATTTCTACTTGCATGCGCTGCGCTCTGGCGCGTGATTTCTCATCAGCAAGCTTATGCAAATCTGCCACTTCACGTTGCTTGCGGCGCAAAGCGTGGCGATCCGCTAGCATGCAGCTTTGCAGTGCTGTTTCTAACGATTGAAAATTGGGGTTTGCAGAAGAATTGACAGTCATAAGCGCGTTATTTTACCACGCCAGATAAAATGACAAGCTTTGAAAAGTATCGAACTGAAGAATGCTGTTTAAGCCAAAAACCGCGCTTGCATGTCTTGCAGGTTAAATTCCGTGAGAATCGCGTCGATTCGCTCACGCGCATTTTTGCGTGGCTGACCAGTATATTTGGCAATAATCAATTCGTTTTTCATGGAGTGTTCCCAGCCAACTAATTCTGTAACAGTGACGCTGTAGCCTGCGGCCTCTAGCTGCAAGCAGCGTAAGACATTGGTAACTTGGCTACCAAATTCGCGGGTATGGATAGGATGGCGCCATATTTCACTGAGGGGTGTTTTACCAAAACTCTCATTTTTATGCTTACGTAAAACCTCCGCCACTTCGGCTTGGCAGCATGGCACAAGCACCATAAATCGTGCCTGTTTCGCCAGCCCAAACTGAATCGCGTCATCAGTTGCGGTGTTACACGCATGTAGCGCGGTGACAATGTCGACTTTTTCAGGAATCGAGTTAGACGTAATAGATTCTGCCACACTTAAATGCTGAAACTGCATGCGCGCAAAGCCACACTCTGCCGCCAGTATTTTAGATTTTTCTACCAAGTCACCACGGGTTTCGATGCCGATGACTTCACCCATTTCAAGTTGTTTCATGAGTAAATCATATAAAATAAACCCTAAGTACGATTTACCAGCACCGTGATCGACCAGCGTAGGGTTTGGGTTGCTGCTTAGCACATCGTTAAACAGCGGTTCAATAAAATTTACCAAGTGATACACTTGTTTAAGCTTACGTCGACTATCTTGATTCAGTTTGCCATCCACCGTGAGTATATGTAAGGCTTGTAGCAAGGCAATAGATTGGTTAGGCTTGATTTCTGGATGAGTTTGCATAGCGTTATTTTATATTGCTATGGCTTAAAATAAATATTTTAATTACGCTTGTCGTCAAACTTAAAGCAACCGCGTTTTGATGTGTAAGGGCAGCAATTTTTAGCCCGACCTTATCACTTAAAAAAGGGATTTAAAACATGAAGCATACCTCTACAAAACAGGCTTTAATCATTAGCAGCACTTTATTGGCATTGTTAATGGCTAGTAGCGCCATGGCGGACGATGGCGCTAAACTGGATAAACGTGGTGACCGCATTGAGCAGCGTTTGGATAATCGTGGTGATCGTCGCGAAGAACACCTTGACAATAAGGGCGACCGCATTGAAGAACGCTTAGATAAAAAAGGTGATCACATTGAAGACCGCCTAGATGACAGGGCAGATAAAGCGCGCGCTAACGGCCATGAAGAACGTGCTGAACACCTTGAAAATAAGGGCGATAAAATTGACCAGCATTTAGATAACAAAGGTGAGCGTATTGATAACCGTTTGGATGAAAAAGGTGAGCATATTGATAAACGCCTAGACAAAAAAGGCGACCGTATTAATCATCGCTTAGATAAACGCGCAAACCGTCGTAAGTAAACCAGTCGTAAGTAGGTCAGCATTAACAAAAGGCGCGATGATTTAATTGATGCAATCATTTTTAGCTGATATTGAAGGTCGTGCTTTTTCGATTGCGCAGTTTGCCACGGGTAACCGCGAAGACGCGTTGGATATTGTGCAAGACACCATGATGAAGCTAGTACAAAACTACAGCACGTATGAGCAATCTAGCTGGAAGCCTCTATTTTACAGCATCTTGCAAACACGTATTTTAGATTGGCATAGGCGACAAAGTGTGCGAAATCGTTTTAGAAGTTGGCTACACTGGCATGATGGAAGTGACGAAGAAGATGATACAGAAAATCCGCTTGAGCAAGTTGCCGATGCCCCACAAGCCGCGCCAGATGTGCAATTGCAGGATGCGCAATTTAGTGGCGCTTTAAATCGTGCGCTTGGCCAATTGCCATTGCGACAGCAACAAGTATTTTTGCTGCGCGTGTGGGAAGGCATGGATATCAGTGAGACAGCCATAGCCATGCAATGCAGTGAAAGCAGTGTAAAAACGCATTATGCGCGGGCTTTAGAAAAGCTACGCACGCAACTAGAAGGACACAGATGATGATAAACGATGAGTTTGAAGCCAAAGTAAAGACAGACCTAGACACGCAAGCGCAAGGTTTAGATGCTGACACACGCCAACAATTAGCCGCAGCGCGTAGAACAGCATTGAACCAGCTAAGTAAACAATCTTGGCGCGATTCTTTGTTAAAAAGCTCATGGTTAACAAGCTATGGATTGCCAGCCAGTTCATTAGCACTTTGTAGCTTGCTTGCTGTGTTTATCTTAGTGAATCCGAAGCCAAATACAGCGCCAGCGAATGTTGCGATTAATCAAACCGTTCAACTTAATGACCAGGTTGCGGCATTAGAGCTGCTAGATAATGTCGACGATATAGATACTGCAACTGACCCCGACTTTTATTTGTGGGCAGATGAAATACTAGCGACAGAGGGTAAAGCCCATGCTGCTTAATCAAACAAGCATGCCTCTCGCGCTCACAAAACCCTTGCGCAGTATCGGTTTGTGTAGCCAATATTTGCGCTATAAAGTAGCTGTGTGTATTGCAACTCGTCATGCAAAACGGCAAATAGCAACTGCACTGCGGCCAGTATTTAACTATTTACGGTTATTGGCAGGCTGGGTTTGGACTAGCTGGGCGTTGATTATCTGCGCTTTGACTAGCTGCGCTTTGGCTGGCTTGTTACTTTATGCTGGCACATCAAATGCGGTAGAAAGAGAGATGCAACAAAAACCAGTCGCTATGCCGGTGGACTTAATTGAGCTACTAGGAGAATTTGGCGATGACCAGGCCGGTTTAGATGCGGCCATGTCATCCGTCGAAACTAATCTAGCTACTAAAAAATTAATGCAAACCGAACAGCAAACCAAGCCTGTAGCCACTGAAAACTCCAACACAGGAGCCAAAAAATGAATACCAATGTAATAAAACTGAAGGCAATAAAACCAAATGCAATCAATCTTAGAATCATGCATACAAAACACATGCTGCTAAGCATACTGATGCTATTTAGCCTCATTTTCCTATCATCAACAAGCCATGCTGATGAAGGCACGAATTCATCTGCCGCCATTAGCTGGGGAAGCTTGAGCGCACAGCAGCAAGAAACCCTCGCCCCCATTAAAGACAAATGGAATGATTTACCGCCAGAACGTCAACAAAAATTGAGTAAAGGCGCAGACAAATGGGCGACGATGAGCCCGGAACAGCGCGAACACGTGCAAGAGCGTTTAAACCGCTTTAAAAATCTAAGCCCCGAAGATAAAGCGCAAGTAAAAGAAAACATGCGCAAATTTAGAGAGCTGCCGCCAGAAGAACGTAAAGCCTTGCGTCAACGCTGGAAAAATATGGATCCAGAGCAAAAAAAACAATTTAGAGAACGTGTGAAAAATATGAGCCCTGATGAGCGTAAAGCCTTTCGCCAACAAATGAAACAGCGCAAATTACAACGATTGCAAGAGCCTAATTAGCGCCTTTTGCCTAATAGCGAAATCGCCCCTTAAACATTTTGGAGGCTCTGAATGACTGCGACCATTAATATGTCTGCCATGGCTATTGCTGTCAACCGCTTTGGGCTTGGCGTCAGTACTAACAGCGACCCTATTTCAAATGACGCAAAAAAATGGCTGACAGCGCAATTTGACCAATATCAAGCCGTGCCGAATGCTTGGGCAAATCAGCGTAAAACGAGTGCGATTATTGCCGATTTAGCTCAATACCAAATGCAAACACGCAATACCAGCAACAATGATCAAGAGTCGGTTAAACGCGCCTTTAGGCGCAATGTCCGCGATGACTACCTTGCCGCGGTGAACGCACGTACTGAAAACGCACTTACTACGCCCACGCCGTTTGTTGAGCGTTTAGTACATTTTTGGTCTAACCATTTCGCCGTCTCTGTGCAAAAACCTGCGGTAACCGATTTAGCAGGTGCGTTTGAGCTAGAGGCCATACGCCCATTTGTGTTGGGAAACTTTAAAGACATGTTACTTGCGGTAGAAAAGCATCCAGCCATGTTGCTATATTTAGATCAAGCAAAATCGACAGGCCCTAATAGTCGCGCCGCAGAACGCTTGGCAGCGCGCGACCCTAGCAAAAAGCGTGGCTTAAATGAAAATTTAGCGCGCGAAATTTTAGAGCTACATACCCTAGGCGTACGCAGTGGTTATACGCAAGCGGATGTGACAGAGTTTGCGCGCGCGCTGACAGGCTGGAGTGTAGCAGGTGATAGCGCTAAAGATAAAAACGTCATTGAGGGCGCAAATGGCTTTGCCTTTAGGCCACAAATTCACGAACCTGGCAGTCGCAACATCATGAATAAAAGCTATACGCAGGCCAATCAAGCGCAGGCAGAGGCGGTGCTAAGCGACTTAG
>JANXWL010000020.1 GCA_025351225.1 Methylotenera sp.
AAATGTTTGTGTTGGTCTTGCACCTAAATCGCTGGATGCTTGCAGTAAGTTAGTGGGCACACGTTCCAATGCGGCTTGAATCGGCAAAATCATAAAGGGCAGCCAAATATAAGTGAATACGATTAAGCGGCCTAAATTTGAGGTGGCTAGCGTATTGCCGCCGATTGCAGGCAGTTGCAACACATGATTGAGTACGGAAGATAAACCTAAGTGATTGATACACGAGTATAAAATGCCTTCTTGCGATAAAATTACTGTCCACGCATAGGTTTTTACAATATAGCTCGCCCACATCGGCAACATCACCGCAATGTAAAAAAAACCTTTTTCACGCGCGCTGCCATAGCGCGTCATGTAATACGCGATAGGGAAGCCAATACAGACGCAAGCGAGTGTTACGGTGGTCGCCATGCTGAGTGTACGTAAAATGATGTCTAAATTGGTGCTATCGAATAAAACACGATAATTATTTAAGGTTAAATCGGTTGTCACCGCCATGCTAAAGTCATCAAAGGTGTAAAAACTTTGCCAAAGCAACGCGAACAACGAGCCTAAGTACACCACGCCAAACCATAGCAGTGGCGGGGTTAGTAGAAGAAATAGAAAGAGGTTGTTTTTGCGATATAAAGTATTGCTAAGCCATCTTGGTATTGAGTTGGGTGCTGAGTTTCTTATTAAAGTTGAGTTGGCGGGTTGCATAACAATGGTTTAGGCCAGTTTAGAGCATGACCATGTTACTTTTAAGCCATTGAACATCCAAGTGATTACCGACTTTCGGCAATTCTGTTTCATTATATTCAGTGTTCGAAACCATTAAAGCAATAGTTTGCTGACCTAAGCTTAGCGAGATTTTGCTATTCGCGCCTTGATATTGCACATCAACGATAGTGCCGTTAACTGCAAATGTATTACTTTCTTTTGCCCCGTTATCAAACCTAATATGTTCTGGACGAATGGAGAAGGGTTGATTGTTGCCTGTAATTTGTTGCGCTAATTCGCTATTAATGACATTGGAGGTACCGACAAAATCGGCCACAAAGCGGGTTTTTGGCTGTGTGTATAAGTTGCGTGGGGTTTCACACTGTTCAATTTTACCTTTATTAAAAACCGCTACGCGGTCTGACATCGACAATGCTTCAGTTTGGTCGTGTGTGACATAAATAAAGGTAATGCCAAGTTGTTTGTGCAAGGTTTTAAGCTCATGCTGCATTTGCTCACGTAGCTTTAAATCTAACGCACCAAGTGGTTCATCCAGTAGCAATACGCGCGGCTTGTTCACTAAAGCCCGCGCCAGTGCGACGCGCTGGCGTTGCCCGCCAGATAACTCGCCAGGTTTACGTGCGCCATATTCTGCCAGCGCAACCAAGTTTAAGGCATCTTCTGCGCGGCTAATACATTCATTTTTAGCAACACCTTTTACCTGTAAGCCGTAAGCCACATTTTCCAGCACGTTCATGTGTGGAAACAGTGCGTAATCTTGAAACACTGTGTTCACTTCACGCTCGTATGGTGGCGCGCCTGCAGCCTCTTGCCCAAAGATTTTGATACTGCCAAAGCTTGGTTGCTCGAAGCCAGCAATCAGGCGCAAGCATGTAGTTTTGCCCGATCCACTTGGGCCGAGCATCGAGAAAAACTCTCCTTCTGCCACAGAAATGGTGACATCATCAACCGCACGCACTTGCCCGTAATGACGGCTGACTCCAGAAAACTCAACAGCTGTAACCATAGGCTAAACTATCTTCCACCCATGATAGAGATGTAGTCTTTCGTCCAGCGGCTATAAGGCACGCAGCCTTCTTTTAAGCTACATTTGGCTTGAGGCGTTCTCCAGAATTTAATTTCGGTATAGCGCGCAAAGCCATTGTCGCTGCAGAAATCGCTGCCGCCAGGGGCTTTGGTTTTGCAGGCAGCTGGTACTACTGGGTTAGAGCCAAACCATTCCGCAACGCCCACTTGTGTAGCTGGTGCCAGTGAGTGTTCTAGCCATTTATAGGCACAGTTGGGGTGTTTTGCTCCCGTTGCCATCATTGTTGTATCTGCCCAACCAGTTGCGCCTTCGGTTGGAATGGTTGATGCGATTGGCTGTTTTTCAGTTTTTAAAGCATTAACTTGATAAGGCCACGCACCAGAAGCTACCACGCCTTCTTTTTTGAAGTCAGTCATTTGCACGGTTACATCGTGCCAATAGCGATGCGTTAAGGTTTTTTGCTGACGCAGTAGTTTCAGCACTGCCGCGTATTGTTTTTCGTTAAGCTCGTACGGATCTTTTATGCCTAAAGACTGATCTTTGGTCATTAAATAAAGTGCAGCATCGGCAATGTAAATGGGGCCATCATAGGCTTGCACACGGCCTTTATTCGGTTTGCCGTCAGGCAGGTTTTGCGGTTCGAATACGGTTGCCCAGCTAGTAGGTGCCGTTTTAAAAACGGTGGTGTTGTACATCAACACGTTTGGCCCCCATTGATAAGGCACGCCATAATGCTTGCCGCTCACAGTGTGCCAAGGCGCATTTTGTAAACGACTATCGACAGTGTTCCATGAAGGTACAAGCGCGGTATTAATTGGCTGCACTTTTTTGCCTGCAACTAAACGTAAGCTTGCATCGCCTGAAGCGGTGACTAAATCGTAACCGCCTTTATTCATCAACGACACCATTTCATCAGAAGTTGCCGCGGTTTTTACGTTTACTTTGCAGCCTGTTTCTTTCTCAAAACCTGTTACCCAATCATAATTTTTGTCTGATGCGCCACTTTCTAAATAGCCTGGCCAAGCCACCACATCTAGCTTGCCCTCACCCGCGCCCACTTTGGCAGCATTATCAGCGTAAGCGTTGCCAATACCTAACGCTAAGCCAAATATTAAAACGTGCTTAATAGAATTTGAAATCATTTTTAACCCCTTTAAAAATTGATTATGACAATAATAACAATAACATTGTTTTCTTAAATTGGGTATGCGGCAAGAGCCATTTAGATAATTTAGCCAGAGCCACTTTGGACGATGAGTTGCTCAATCTTTAATGTCTGCTAAAGGCAGTGCAAAGCCTTCTTTTACCTCCTCCATCACAATATAGCTACGTGATTCTTGCGCGCCTGGTAGTGTGAGCAAAATATCGCCCAATAAGGTTCTGTAGTCAGCCATTTGTGCGATACGCGCCTTGATTAAATAATCGAAATCGCCAGAGACTAAGTGGCACTCTAATACGCTGGGTAATTTTAGAATTTCTTGCTTAAACTTACCAAAAATTGTGCCAGATTTAGTCGATAACTTAAGCTCAACAAATACCAGCAGGCCTAAGCCTAAGGCGTGCGGATTCAAACGTGCGTGATAGCCCATGATAACGCCCTCTTTTTCAAGGTTTCTGACACGCTCACCGCAAGGCGTTACCGACAAACCAACTTTTTCTGCAAGTTCTGTAATGGGCATGCGCGCGTCGGCTTGCAACACGGCTAAAATTTTCATATCAATACGGTCTAGCTCACGCACAGCATGGGTACGAATTCGCATTTCTTATCCCTAAAGTTTATAAACTGTAAATTATGTATTATTTAGATAATATTACTATTAAATATTATATATTAGTCAATAATTATTGTTTAATTAATAAATTTAGTTAATTAGTATTTTTATTTTCAATAAACTAACTATAGTAATATTTAATTAAAAGGCTGTTATGAAAGCACTAATACTAGGGTCTGGTGTGGTAGGTGTAACAAGTGCCTATTATTTAGCACAAAAAGGTTTTGATGTCACCGTCATCGACCGCCAACCAGCCGTTGGTTTAGAAACCAGTTTTGCCAATGCGGGGCAAATTTCCCCTGGCTATTCTGCGCCTTGGGCAGCACCCGGCGTGCCGCTAAAAGCCATTAAATGGCTATTTCAACGCCATGCACCGTTGGCACTAAAGGCGGATTTCACGCTATGGCAATTGCAATGGACGCTGAAATTACTGCAAAACTGCACCGCGAAACGTTATGACACCAACAAAGAGCGCATGGTGCGACTGGCCGAATATAGCCGAGATTGTATTATCGAGTTGCGCAAAAATACGGGCATTGCATACGAAGGCCGTACTGGCGGCACCTTGCAAGTGTTTCGCACGCAAAAACAGTTGGATGCCGAGGCTAAAGATATTGCTGTACTATCAAGATTAGGCGTTCCGTTTGAACATTTAGACCCAGATGGATGCGCGCGCGCAGAACCAGCATTAGCGTTAGTGAAAGATAAGCTTTTAGGTGGCTTACGCTTGCGGCATGATGAAACAGGCGATTGCCAGTTATTTACTGCTAATTTGGCGGAAAAAGCGAAAGCGCTAGGTGTAAAGTTTAGACAAGATGTAAAAATTGAGCGTTTAGTGATGCAAAATAACAAACTCAACGGGGTGGAAATTACTGCTGATAAAGGCACAGAAATATTGCAAGCCGATCAGTATGTGGTCGCGCTGGGTAGTTACTCAAGAGCGCTGATGCAAGGTTTGGGCTTGCAAATACCAGTGTATCCCGTAAAAGGCTATTCGCTGACAGTGCCAGTCATTGACAGCGCCGCCGCGCCCATTTCTACTGTGATGGATGAAACTTATAAAGTCGCGATTACGCGTTTTGATAATCGTATTAGAGTGGGTGGCATGGCCGAGCTGGCGGGCTTCGATTTAAGTCTAAATCCGCGCCGCCGCGAAACGCTAGAAATGGTGTTGAATGGTTTGTTTCCCAATGGAGGCGATGTGACAAAATCACAATTTTGGACAGGCTTGCGGCCGATGACGCCTGATGGCACGCCGATTATTGGCAAGGCATCTGAAATAGTTAACAACGTATGGCTTAATACAGGCCACGGAACTTTAGGGTGGACAATGGCTTGCGGGTCAGGTCAATTGCTAGCGGATTTAATGGCAGGCCAAAAACCTGCGATTCAAAGTGACGACTTAAGCTTAAGCCGCTACAATTAAGCCTATTTTTACTTAAACCTAATCATGTCTCGTCCAGCTATCGCTCAAATCCGATTAGATGCATTTCGCCATAACTATCAGCTTGCAAAGCAATTGCACGGTGGCAAAGCATTAGCGGTGATTAAGGCCAATGCTTATGGACACGGCGCTGTTCAATGCGCACAAGCGATTGAAAATGAGGCCGATGGCTTTGCTGTTGCGTGCTTAGAAGAAGCGTTGCAACTACGCCAAGCGGGCATCAAGAATCCTATTTTGTTGCTAGAAGGTTTTTTTGAGGTGGCGGAATTACCCGAAATTGTCGCTAATGATTTGTGGATGGTGATACATGCACAATGGCAAGTGGAAATGCTACTAGTAGCAACGCTTGCAAAACCATTACATGTATGGCTGAAAATGGATAGTGGTATGCACCGCGTTGGTTTATCGCCCAGCGAGTTTGCAAGCACTTTTGCGCGCTTAAATGGTCATGCAAATGTAGCAAAAGTTGTACTCATGAGTCATTTTGCCAATGCCGATAATCTAAACTCGCAACACACGACTCAGCAGATTGAGGTTTTTAAAAATACGGTTTCAAGTTTAAATTCACAGGCCTACACAGCCGATTTTAGTCTTGCAAATTCGGCAGCCATTCTAGGCTGGCCGCAAACTTTTGCCAATTGGTCGCGCCCCGGTATTATGCTGTATGGCGCAGACCCTCACTTTATGGCTAATACACAATTACGTGCCGTCATGCAGCTTAACTCACAAATTATATCTATTCGCAAAATCACTATGGGCGAATCCATCGGCTATGGCAGCATATTTACCGCACCACGCGATACCATTGTGGGCGTGGTGGCTTGCGGCTATGCAGATGGCTATCCAAGGGCTGGTGTTGAGGCGCCAGCCGCTGTTGATGGCGTCATCACTAAGCTCATCGGCCGTGTTTCAATGGATATGCTGTTTGTGGATTTAACTGATATTCCAAGTGCAAAAATAGGCTCAACAGTAGAGCTATGGGGTGATAAAGTGCTGGTAAATGATGTCGCAAAGGCCGCTGGCACGATTGCCTACGAGCTATTTTGTAATATAAAACGCGTACAATTTCGCTATTCAGATAAACAGTAGTCAGACAATTAACAAAGGTATTGATATGAAAGTCATCCAAACTCCAAACGCCCCAGCTGCTATCGGCCCATATTCACAAGCCATGGTTGTGGGCGACTTATTGTTCACATCAGGCCAAATCCCGCTGCGCGCAGATGGTACGCTGAATGATGGCGATATTGCAACGCAAACTACACAAGTTTTAGCCAACTTAAAAGCCGTGATTGAAGCTGCTGGTAGCTCTTTAAATAAAGTAGTAAAAACCACCGTATTTTTAAAGAATTTAGATGATTTTGTCGCAATGAATAAAATCTACGGAGACACGTTCGGTAGCCATACGCCCGCGCGCTCTACCGTGCAAGTGGCCAAGCTACCGCGTGATGTGCTGGTGGAAATTGAAGCGATTGTTTCTTTGGCTTAAGTGTGGGTAAGCCAGCAATTACCTTAAACAACTTAAGGTTGCATTATGGTAGCAAGTCAAATGCTGGTTTTTAAAATTTGGACAGTACCAAATCCTAATTTAAAACGTAACTCATTGTTTAAATTAATAAATAATGATTGTAAAAAATATAACTACCAACAGAAATACCATCAAAACGAAAGTTGACTAATTTTTAATCAATCTCATTTGACGGTTCAAGACCGAATTATGCATGACTTAATTCAAGCGTTAAATCAAAAATGTGGTCATTCAATAAACTGCTTCTGTTCGCCTAAATAACTAGCTACTTCTTTTAGTAATGCGCGCAAGCCGCCCTTATATGCATTACGTGAAGCCTTGACCTTGCCTTCAATGGTTTTAGCCCCCGTGCTGTGTTGCCACGGTTGCCATTGCCTTATCAGTTCCGATTGTCGTTGCCGTTCCGCTGGTGTCCATTGCCTCATATTTATTCTCGCTTAATAGTTCGTTTGGTTGATTTATGATTTCCCCCGTGTGCGCGGGTGCGTGCGTATTGGTAGGACTACTGCCATTGTTCACTTGCTGGTTTCCATTCGCAACATTCATTTGCTTAGCATAAACAATAGGTGGATTTTTCATTGCAGCCAATACTTCAATCGTTCTAGCGCATTGAGCTTGCGCCTTGAGGGCTAGACGCATAAAGCTTTCAGTCGCATTTATATATTCGCCCATATTCAAAGCAGCACGCCTAGCCAGCTCGTTAAATATTGCATCTAATGTCACCGTTTGGGCGGTTAGCGTTGCCTCTAATCCCCCCATATCACCCGCATTCACTTTGGCTTGCTTTTCTTTTAGCACGCCTATTGTTTCGGTTAAGTCGGTTACGCCCATCTGGTATTTATTAAAATGTCGCGTAGTCATGGCATTTAAAGTATGGGGCGATAACCCTACTTCCGCTAACATGCGCTCCTTACTTTTCCCTAATTCGGCAATTATTAGTAATTCGTTTGCGTTGCTTGTTGCTGGTAGCGCTTTCTTTTTGTTAGTTACTTTTTTTGCGGTCATGCTGCTATCTCGCTTTCTAATATTCTGATTAAATCTGCTTTATGCAATCTGATTAAACTGGCCATCTCGTCATCAATTGAAAACGCAGGTGACACTTCAAGCACGTCTCCTTTTACTTCAATGGTGTAACACCCTAAACGCATCATCTCTAATAATTCTGTTGCTGTGTTGATAGCGCACATAGTTAAAACCTCGCAATCTGATTGTCACAAGCTACGTTTTCGGGTGAAATATGCTCAATTTCATTCAAGTGTGCCAAGGCCGCCACATTATTTATATGGCGCTCTTGGCGGTGTTGGTCATCAATGGCGGTGTTGCTTTCAAGTCGCCAATACCAGCGGTTATCTAATTTGCTCTTACTTGAGCTAATATTGAGTTCCTTTTTAGCTCGTTGCACTGTACGCCATGAATGACTTGCGCCCTTTGCATCGGCTTCAATCTGCTTTTGTGCCAACTCACCATCGACCAACAATTCGCATAAAAAGTCTTTTGCATCATCTAAAGCAGTATTGCCATTTTCGCCTTGTTCTCGGTTGTCAGGCTCGGCTAGCAATTCTCTTGCGCTACCTTCAATTGCATTACCCCATAAGGCATAGCTTGAAAATATGCCTGTCTTAACTTCTTTTTGCTGCAAGTCATATTCGAAGCCACCGCTATCAATACCTATGTTGCTTTTGGCGCGGCAAACAATGCGTCTAGTAACATCACCTTCGATAATCTTTGCGGTGGCTAAAACTATACGTGCCAGCGCACCAAAGGCTAGGCTGCCCGTCACGCGTTCTAGTGGGTCTTTACCCTGCCCACCCTTGCTAAAATGCGTTATACCTAACACCGCGCAATTAAGCTTTTCGCCAAAATCTACCACTGGCTGTAATGCTCGTCTCACT
>JANXWL010000078.1 GCA_025351225.1 Methylotenera sp.
TACGCTGCTCCAAGCCATGTGGTCAGCAAGTATTAGTGATAATGAGCCTGGAATGAGTCCTGCAATTTTGTAGGCATTCACATGTACTGCATTGCCGAGGCCAAGTTCATTGTCTATAAGCAGTTCACGGCGATACGCGTCTAATACAATATCTTGCGACGCACTAAAAAATGCCACCACGGTGGCTAAATAAGCGATTGTCCAAATATCCAGTTTAGGGTTAAATGCGCCAAAAACAGGGATAGAAAGCAGTAATAATATCTGCGAAATAATTAACCAACCACGGCGGCGGCCGAGTGGGGGAATATAGCGATCAAAGAATGGAGCCCACAAAAACTTCCAGGTAAACGGCAAATTAATCAGCGCGAATAAACCGATGGCTTTAAGATTCACGCCCTCGCTACGCAACCAAGCAGGTAACAAGCTGACCAGAATATACAGCGGCAAGCCCGAACTAAAGCCCGTAAAAATGCAAATAATCATTTTTTTGGTGAACAGCGATTGCCAGATGCTAGGTTGTACTGTTGTTTGCAAGATAATCAGCTAGCTTTTAAGCGATACATGGCCAAATTGCCTAACAAATTTGGCATAAAGTTGACTTCATTGCCTTCGGTAATCACTTTGCGCTCGATCACGCTAATTTTGTGATTTTTACAAAATTCGTCAAAATCGTTAATGGTGCAAAGGTGTACGTTGGGCGTATTGAACCATTGATACGGCAAAGCTTTTGATACTGGCATATTGCCATTGGTGATTTGCAGCCTGTTTCTCCAGTAACCAAAATTGGGGAAAGTGACGATAATTTCGCGCCCAACACGTAACATTTCTTGCACAATTTCTTCGGTATTATGCATCGCTTGCAGGGTTTGCGACAGGATTACTGTGTCGAACGATTGATCCTCAAAGCCCGATAAACCTGCCTCTAAGTCCATTTGTATCACATTAGTACCGTTTTGCATACACACCAACCAGTTGGCATCATCTTTCTCTACGCCATAACCTTTGGCTTCTAAGCTACTGCGTAAAAACTGTAGCAAACTACCATCGCCACAACCTAAATCGAGCACTTTACTACCAAAGCTCACCCAGCCTGCGATAATCGCAAAATCTTGCCTGTATTTGGTAACTAAATTTGTATAATTTACATTACTAACCATATTTACACCTCAACCTTTTGTAAATATGCCCGTAAAATCGCATGGTAATGCGCATCTGGCATTAAAAATGCGTCGTGCCCATGAGCAGCGGTCACTTCGGCGTAACTCACTGTGAGTTCGTTATCTAGCAATGCTTTTACAATTTCGCGCGAGCGTGTGGGTGAAAAGCGCCAGTCGCTAGTAAAAGAAACCACTAAAAACTGTGCTTTGGTTTGTTTTAATGCCGCGCTTAAATCGCCGCCAAATGCTAGTGCAGGGTCGTAATAATCTAGTGCGCGCGTCATGCGTAAGTAGGTGTTGGCATCGAACTCACCTGCGAATTTATCGCCTTGGTAGCGCAAGTACGATTCCATTTCAAACTCTACATCAAAGCTGTATTTAATCTCACTTTTAAGCTTGCGACCAAATTTTTCACCCATGGCATCGTCACTTAAATAGGTGATGTGGCCAAGCATACGCGCAATTCTAAGCCCGCGCCGTGGCACGGTGTTGTGGCTATAATAATCACCTTCATAAAACTCGGGGTCGGTCATAATTGCTTGGCGCGCTACTTCATTAAAAGCGATATTCTGCGCGGTTAAATTGGGTGCAGATGCAATCACTAGCGCGTGCTTGACGCGGTTCGGGTAGGCTAAAGTCCACTGTAATGCCTGCATGCCACCAAGGCTGCCGCCAATCACTGCTGCAAGCGACTCAATGCCTAAATAATCTAAAAGTCGTGCTTGCGAATTCACCCAATCTTCTACCGTAACAATGGGGAAGCTTGCGCCAAAAGGCTTATTATTTGCTGGGTTTATGCTGCTAGGCCCAGAACTGCCATGGCAGCCGCCAAGATTGTTTAGCCCAATCACAAAAAATTTATTGGTGTCTAAGGGCTTATTAGGGCCAATTAAGTTATCCCACCAGCCCGCACTTTTATCAGATTCTGTGTATTTACCTGCTACATGGTGATTGCCAGAAAGCGCGTGGCAAACAATTACCGCGTTGCTTTTAGCGGAGTTTAGTGTGCCGTAGGTTTCGTACACCAAATCAAATTGCGGTAACACCGCGCCACTTTTAAGTGTGAGCGGTGAATCAATATGCGCACTTTGTGGGGCGACCATTCCAACAGAATCAGTGCCAATAGTATTATTTTCATCCATAATTATGATTATACTATGGCTTATGGCACAAACTAACACCCC
>JANXWL010000113.1 GCA_025351225.1 Methylotenera sp.
TCACGCAAATCAATACGACCCTTATAATCCGTGGCTTGCACCAGTTTTGGGATGCTTTCGGCTTGATTAATCGCGGCAGACGTAAACTCGTGCGGCAGCTTATGTTTTCTTAAGGCAATTTCAATTTCCATGCCGCTATCGGCATAGTTACCCAAAATTTGTACTACTTTACCCATAGGGTGCGCGCCAGGGGATGGCTGCGCGGTAAGCTCTACCATCACCACCTGGCCTGGTTTTGCGCCCATATCAAGGTGATACGGAATCAAAATATCTTGGTTAATGCGCTTATCTTCGGCCGCCACGATTGTAACGCCTTGGCCTTGTATCACACGCCCTACCAGCGTCTTAGTGCTACGCTCAAGTACTTCAACAATCTTGCCTTCTGGCCTGCCCTTTCTATCTAGCCCGCTCATACGCACCATGGCGCGATCACCATGCATCACTTGCGCCATCTCGCGTGGGCCTAAAAATAAATCGTCAGGATGTTTAGTTTTATCATCCGGCACTAAAAAGCCGAAACCGTCAGGATGGCCTTGCACCGTTCCAGAAATGGCGTGTATCTTCTCTGCCAGGCACAGCGCACCCTTACGATTACGCATAATCTGACCTTCGCGTTCCATCGCGCTAAGGCGCTTGTTAAAGTTATCTTGTTCTTCTGCACCAATATCTAGCAAGGTGTACACTTGCTCTACGCTTAAAGGTATGCCTTGATCGGCCAGTAATTGCAGCACTAGCTCACGGCTAGGCAATGGCACTTCGTACTGTGAGGCCTCGCGCTTGGCATGCGGATCGTTGCTCCGGTGGCTAGATTGCCGTTTATTGGCATCATTTTTTTTCATTGACAAGTATTTTGCTTCCTATAGAATTTTACAGATTATCTGTTTGATTTGCCGTGCTATTTAGTAAATAGCGTAGTTGCTAGTTTAAACGATTAATTGCCCAGATGGCGGAATTGGTAGACGCGCAGGTTTCAGATACCTGTATTGAAAGATGTGGAGGTTCGAGTCCTCTTCTGGGCACCAATCAAAATGCAAATATTAACATACTGCTGACTTAGCTATTGTGCCGTGTTTTGGGTGCCCAAAACGCCAAATTCACTTTTATCTTTAATCACTTTTCGTACAATTCTAACGTCAATTTTTTGTGCACCGTCTGAATAGCCATATACTAAAGCAGTATCACAAAGAATATTAATACTACGTGGTACTCCTTGCGTCTGTGCGCAAATTAAACGTGCTGCGGCAGACGTAAACAAGGGCTCATCTCTACCAGCAACGTGTAAACGGTGCTGTATGTATTTAGCTACTTCTGCAGGTTTTAAAGGTGGTATATAGTAATCTACCGATACGCGCTGAAAAAACTGCTTCATATCAGGACGTCGCAATAGATTTCTTAACTCTGGCTGACCTACCAATATAACCTGCAACAACTGGTCTTTATCGGCATTAATGTTAGATAACATGCGTAATGACTCTAGTGCTTTAGGGCTTAGATTTTGCGCTTCGTCAATAATTAAAACTGCACGTTTGTTCGTTACATAGGTTTTAATTAAAAACTGCTGAAACGCATCAAATAGTGCTAAATAAGATTTATCCTCGTATGGTTGATCGAACGCCATCATAATCCAGCTCACTAAATCATCCATATCTTGATGCGTATTATAGACAATACCAACGGTTAACTCATCACCTAAATTATTAATTAAATGCCGCAATAAGGTTGTTTTTCCACAGCCTATATCGCCGCAAATAACAGAGAACCCTGCACGATTTTGTACGCCGTACTCAAGCATGGTATAGGCCATACTATGTCGAGCGCTTAAAAATAAAAAGTCTGGATCAGGCTGAATCGTAAAGGGTTTTTCTTTAAACCCATAATGTGCTTCGTACATATCAATTAACCAATCTAGTTAGATGCCTGCAGTGATTGTAACAACTTTGTCGCATCATCCTTTAATTCAAACTCTTGTTCAAATCTGGTGTTGGTTGCATATTTAATAGCTTTTTGTAACTCTTGTCTGGCTGAAATTTTTTCTTTTTTTGCAATATATACTTTTGCCAAGTGGTAATGAAACACTGCAACTTCAGGTAATTGTTCTATAGCCCCTAATAAAGCTGTTTCAGCCTCATCGTAATGTCCAGTTTTATAGCTTGCCCATCCAAGGGTGTCCATAAACTGCGGAAATTGACTAGTCTTAGTTTTTTTAATCAAGTGATACGCGCGTTCAAGTGATGCTTTATCAGTGCGATTGTCTAATAATAAGCTAGCCAAGTTATTAGCAACAACTTCAGAATCAGGACGTTCTGTTATCAACATCTCATACACTTTTATCGCGGAATCAAATTGACCAGTTGACTCAAAAGTACTGGCTTGTGTAATTTTAAGCCCAAAGTCATTAGGTGCTATTTTCAAGCCTTGATTAATTGTTTTTTCTGCGTCACTTTTAAGATTAGCATATACTTGTGCTATAGCAAGCCGTTGATAAGCAACAACAACACTGGGTTTATATTGAATTACTTCTTTAAATGTACTGATAGCATTTTGTGCCATGCCCGAAGAAGCATAAAGCTGGCCTAACAATAATTTAGCGTCGACATTATTAGGATTGGCTTTTGTTACCGTTTGAACAAAGGCGACAGCTTCAGGCGTTTTACCTGCCTGCACGTAAGTATTCACAATAGAATTGATTAGACTTAAATCATTGGGTGCTTTTTCATATGCGCGTTTAAGTGAAGCAATAGTACCCACTAAATCGTTTTTGTTAGCTGACATAGCCCCTAAAATTTCATCTGATAACGCACTTTGGCTGCCAATATCTTTTACTCTATCAGCTAAAGCCTGTGCGCCTGCGTAATCGCCCTTACTAATTTTAAATTGTGCTAATGTACGAATTGCGGGGGCATCATTGGGGTGAGAGGATAAAATACTTTCGAGTACTTTCTCGGCGCGTTCCGGTTGTTTACGGCGCAGCAAAAATTGTGTGTACGGTATGCCATACTTTGAAGAGAGCTTGCTAGATTCAAATGCCTTTATATAGTTTTCTTCTGCTAATTCAGCAGATCCAGAGCTTTCATAAGCACTCGCTAACATTAACGCAGCATTGCTAGTATCTGGAGAGTCTCTAAGAACCTCTCTCAAATCGGAAATAGCGGAATCATAATTTTTAGCTTGTAATGCCAAGTTAGCCCTTAGGGTCAGTGCTAAAGAGTTACTTTTGTCAGCCTCGATAATGTTATTTAGTATTTTGCTAGCGTCAGCATTTTTCCCATCAGCCATCAGTTTATATGCAATTAGGCCTTGCGCTTTATACCCTGGTGCGGTTCCATTAGCCTGTTTTGTAATTTGATTCAGCAGCTTTTCTTCTGCGGCTGAATCTTTTTGCGCGCGATACAAATCAGCCAAGGCAAAAGCCAAATCATAGTTTTTCGGTTCTTTTTTAACATACTCTTCCATCGCTACTCGGCCAGCAGCACCACCTTTGCTAGCCAAAATAAAATTAATGAGATCTAGCTTTGCAGTTAAGTTATCTGGCGACATTTCCGCAATTACTCTCAGCTGGTGTTCTGCATCATTTGCGCGGTCAGTTTTCATTAAAAATTGCGCATATGTTTTTTTAACAAATGTATTATCTGGAAACATCTGAAGCATTTTTTGGTAAGTGTTATCAGCCTCAACAGGTTTTGATAAGCTTTCTAATGCCTTAACTTTTAAAAATTGAACTGTTAGATTCTTCTCATTTTTAGCCAGCGCTTTATCAAAATATTCAATCGCTTTTGCACTATCATTTTCGGCTAAACTAATATTCGCCAGCACTAAAAAAGAATCTTGGTTATTAGCATCTCGTGCCAAAGCTAAATTAGCGTACTCTAAGGCACCTTTTTTGTTATTCTGTTTTAGCTGGATTGCGGCATACAAATTAAGTGCCGCAACATTGTTTTTATCTAGCTCAAGTGCCTTTGTACTTTTCTCAAGTGCTAAATCTAATTTACCAGCAGCTAAAAATATTTGGCCTAATTTAATCATGGCATTAATATTTTTTGGGTCTTGCTCGGTCACTTCTCTCATTAAAGCAAACGAGCCTTTCCAATCGCCCTCGCGCTCTGCAACCAATCCAAGACCATACATCGCTTTAGCCATATTTTTTTTAATTTGCAGCGCATTTTGAAACTCTAATTTAGCCTTAGCTGGCTCTTTATCTAATAATGCCATGCCTTTTTGGTAATATTTTTCTGCTTTTTCTTCTGGCGTTGAACAAGCAATCACAAACATCAACAAAAATGAAGTAATGAGTAAATTGAATAAGTTTTTTTTCATCATGGTTTAATTATCCTGAGCTACTTTAATAGTATTGTTTTTTTATAGTGATTAAATTAATTAATGAGTCTTGGTACATTTTATTTAGGTACATAGCCATCTAATACTGGCAAAGTGTCATGTAAAAAGCTTTGAATGCGTTCATCCGCAGCTGATTCACTTTCAGTTGGGCGTAAATACGTAGTCACACGAACTAATGCACCATCTGTTCTATTCCGTTGAATAGCATCTTTTAGCAAATACCATTTCATATAATACTCGTTGGCAATATGTCTACCACGCTGTTCGAACCAATAGTAAACCACTTGCCTGTGATTATCTTTGTTAATCACAGTACGGTTCACATAAAAATCTTTTTTATCAGCCACTTGGATGGCTATTCTACTTAAAGATGAAATCACCCATCCACCACCAGGCATACACACTTGCGGGGAATGCGGAGATACTCCTTTACGCTGCGAGGCATAGTATGCCACATAAAAATTCACAGCACCTTTTGATGGTTGTTTATAATCAGCTAGCAAGTAATCATCTACACCTAAAAAGGTTTCTACCGCTTTGTCTAAGCTTTCCTCTTTTGCTTGCCAACCGTTGATAGTAGTTGGAAAAGTAACAAACTTTTCTCTCTTAGGGATGATCTCTTGTCGTCCACCCAGTACATTAATGGCTAACAACGATGCAATAATAATAGCAATGCTAAGTAACAAAGGCTTGCTGGGGGATATTTCGCTGCCGTTTGGTTTTACAGCTTGCACCACAGGCACATCTACTGCCTGCCAAAAGCTGCGCTTTTGGCCTAGTTTTTCCATCAATAAAACTTCTGCAACCAATATAAATAGACAGATCATAAAAATAATCCAGCCTTCAAAATAGTGCAGAAACCCTTCTGCCATGCTATTTCCCCAATGATTGACCAAAATACCAACCATTGCAATTCGTATACTATTCATGACAACAGTAATAGGAATAGCCGATAAAAACACCACTACACGCTGCAACAGGCTTCCTTTGTACATATAAGCAATTAAAAAACTAATGCTTAGCAATGGATATAAATAGCGTAAGCCGCTACAAGCTTCTACCACCTGAAGCTTGTAAATGCCCAAATCAATCACATTGCCTTCTAAATAAACTGAGTTGCCAAGTAACCTTAAAATATTAACACCCAGTTCAGATGACAATATTTGTAATCGCCATGACAGTTGCGCGCCTACAAAATAAGGCAATGGGATTGCAAACAGCAAAAACGCAATTGGTAACCATGAAACTTTTAACAATGACTTTCCGCCGTAAGACAGCACTAAGCCTATTACTGTTAAAAGAAATCCAAATTGAATTAACACAAAAATGGCCGATAACTCGCCCAACAATAAACCAATAGTAGCGATTGCAACGATGGCTGGCCCCACCCATGAAGATGCGCCAATACTATTAATTAACGCATCTTTGCGAGCCCATAAAAACCACAAGGTAATAAGCGGAATAAAATAACCATGCCCATATTCTTCCTGCTTATTCCATCTGGTTACTAAGTCGCTTAAGCCCCCAAAATAGGCCACAAACGCCATGATTAAGGCAAATAAAAATATTTTTTGGTTGGTAGTGAGTTGAATATTCAAAGCTTAGCTCTTAACATTTATGTAGTTGGTATTGTGTTTTATAAGTGTGAATATAAAGCAATTTATATGCCGCCTATATTTAATTTAGTGTAATTAATTAGTATTTTTATAATAAGGTGCGGCTAATGGCTCACCTAAAATCAAGCCCTGTGTTGGCCAATAAACACTTTTCCAGTAAGCTTCTATCAGTGTTTCGCCCGCTAGATAATGCTCTACCAATACTTTTGGGTTGGGAAACTTTTGCCAATAATTACAAGGCTCAGAGACTGATCCGTAAGTGCCTGTAGCGCCTGCTTCCAGCCATTTTAGGCTAGACATTTGCCAATCATTATACAGAATCCCTCCCGTGGAGGTTAAGTGGTCTGCAATCGCGCCTGGCATAAAGTTAAGCGACTCTAAATCTGGCACATTAACAAGGCCAGTAAAGTAAAACATAATATCTTTTTTATCTTTGATGCTGTCTGCGTGAATGGTGCGCATCACAATTTTTTTCGATTCTATTTTAGTTAAATCTTTAGGAAAGAATGGTGCCCGTGGCTTAGTTCTAGCATCGTCACTAGTTTTTAAAAAATAGCCTGTTGATTCGTTTAGTTTAAATGCGCTAAATACACCCCTATCAATAATCGCCTTGGCTAGATCGATAGAATCAGTCGGCAATAAAATGGATAAACGCATATTTAAATCTTGTGTTGGACTTCGAGATGCGCTATTAAAATAAGGATTTTTCTTGCCTGCAGCACAACCATCATCACATTGTTTTGGATCAAAGCCCAATGTAATAGCTGAGGTAATCGAATTACAATTAACTGCGTAAGGTGTTGTCCACATAAGCACAATCACCTGAATATTGGGGTTAAGGTGTGCATCAATTGTTGTGCGCAACTGGGCAAAATGCGCTGGTTCTAATACTGGTATTTTGGGTATATCAACCACAATCAAATTTTTAGGGGGTATTCCTCTGGCTTTTAAGTAATAGTCGCCCATTAGCTTGCTATTGTCATCTTGCTGATTCACAACTACGGCCACGTTTGCGGGCTGAATACTTGGTATAGTTTGATGCAAAAAATCCATTGCATTAACATATGTTGCAAAAAGAATCATTAATGGCATCACTATTAAGTAATGCACACAAAATTTCCCTATCCTCAGCTTGCTGACAAAAGCTCGCCAAATTAGTAGAAATACCTGCAATTGATTGGTACTCATCGATGCATCATCACAACTTAGCGCCGCGCACGCCACTCGTTAAAAATCAGTTTGGGAAAGACCACAGCATCAACCAAATAGCGTTTTGCAAGACGCTTAGGTTCTGACAGCATGCGGTGCAACCATTCCAAGCCTAGCTTGCGCATCCAAATGGGTGCGCGCGCTTTTTCGCCTGCTAAAAAGTCGATTGTTGCGCCAACGCAAAGTGCAGCTTTCACGTTTAGTTCTGGCGCATAGCGCGTTATCCAAATTTCTTGTTTGGGCGCGCCTAATCCCAACACTAATAAATCTGCTTTAGTTTGGTTGACTATCGCGCAAATCGCTTTTGATTCGGCATCATTTTTATCAAAACCGAAATCGGGGCTAAGCGTACCCACTACTTTCACCACTGGCCATTTCGCATGAATCACTGCTTTTGCACGATCGGCTACGCCTGGCATTGCGCCTAATAAAAATACGGTTAATGGTGTTTGATGTGCTACTGCATCATCAAAAATAGCGGGTACCAAGTCGCTACCAGGTACAGTACCAGGAATTTGAATACCCAGTAAGTTAGCTGCCCACACTACTGGTTTACCATCCGTTACAACTAAAGAAGATTTTTGATATGCCAATTGCAAACCAGCATCTGTTTGCACTTTAACAATGTGATCAACATTGGGCGTAACAACAAATTTACAGTTTGTTTCTGGCGCAAGCATCCACTGTTTAATCAGGCTAACGCTTTCAGCCATCGAAAATAAATCAATATCTACGCCAAATAAATGAACGCGTTTGTTTTTATTGGTTGTAGTCGTCATATAACCATTTGGCCTTTATTAATCGCGTTTAGAGCGCACCCACTCTACTTGCCGATTAAAGAAAAATTTGATGTAAAGTGGAATTTTAACCAAAGCGTAAACTGGGGCGTAACATAACTGTTTAAAGCTAATAATTTGGCGTCCAAAAAACAGCCAAGCCAACAGCACTGCAACTGTAAGCGCGGCTAATAATAGGGCTGAAAGCAACAAGGCTAAATGCGCTGAGCATACCAAGCTGAAGATGAAAACTGCCACACATAACAAAACAAGCACCGCTAAAGGCGGCACAAT
>JANXWL010000144.1 GCA_025351225.1 Methylotenera sp.
AATATAGCGCGCCACGAATTCTGGCGTATCTTCATACATATGAATAAAGCCATTAAGCTCACGCAAAATTTCGTTGGGAATATGGCGTGAGGTGCGTGTTTCACCATGCAAAAAGATAGGGATTTCTTCATTACGATAGCGAATTTCTTCTACAAACGCACGCAAATTGTCTAGGGCATCTTGGTTTTCTTCTACAAACTCATTATCATCAATCGACAAAATGAATGCGGAGGCACGACTTTGCTGCTGCGCAAACGAAGTTAAATCGCCATAACTGGTTACGCCTAATACTTCAAAGCCTTCAGTTTCAATGGCTTTGGCGAGCATGCGAATGCCCAAGCCTGAAGAGTTTTCAGAGCGAAAATCTTCGTCAATGATGACTACTGGAAATCTGAACTTCATCTAATTTCCTTTATTAAATCTTGGGTAAAGTAACGCCAACTTGTCCTTGGTACTTACCACCACGGTCTTTATAGCTGGTTTCGCAAACATCATCGGCGTCAGCTTCAAAAAACAGCACTTGCGCGCAGCCTTCATTTGCGTATATCTTGGCTGGCAGCGGTGTGGTGTTGCTAAATTCCAGTGTCACGTAGCCTTCCCATTCTGGCTCGAATGGCGTTACATTGACAATGATGCCACAGCGCGCATAAGTAGACTTGCCTAAGCAAATGGTTAGCACATTGCGAGGAATCCGGAAATACTCAACTGTGCGAGCCAGCGCAAACGAATTGGGTGGAATAATGCAGAAATCGGCATTGACTTCCACAAACGAATTCGGGTCGAAATTTTTAGGGTCAACAATCGTACTGTTTAGGTTGGTAAATAACTTAAATTCTTTGCTACAGCGAATATCATAACCATAGCTAGAGGTACCATAAGACACCATGCGCTGGCCTTCAGCATTCATTTTGACTTGATTCGGCTCAAACGGTGAAATCATTTGATGCTGCTCCGCCATTTGGCGTATCCATTTATCTGATTTAATACTCATGGTTCTATGCTCATTTTTCTATTCTTTGCTCTAAAAAATAATGCCCAACAATTTGATTGGGCATTATAAAGTGCATGACGATTTTGTGTGCGTTTTTTTACTTATCGCCACCTAATTCAATGCTATAGCGCCAAAACTGATCCTCACTTTCAAAAATCACTTTTGAGGCTTCAGGGTCGCGAGAGCCTGCTGGGTATTGGTATACAGACGTTTTGTCAGCTGCCCATGCTTTTACAACTGGGTCTACCAAGCGCCATTGGGCTTCTGCCTCGTTAATATGCAGGTAATTAGAGTTGTCACCTTGCATCAAGTTAAGCAACAAAGCCTCGTACGCATCAACGGTGTCATCTTCAGGCAGACGATTTGCAGCATCTAATTGAATGCTACGTGTTTTAATATCTAAACCTGGGATTTTCGATTGAATTTCCATCTTGATGCATTCGCGCGGTTGTATGCCAATAATTAGCCAGTTTTGATTTTGGCCACCATTAATTTGTAAGGGTGCTTTTTTAAAGCGGATTGCAATGCAGGTATCGGCTTCATGCAGGCGTTTTGCGGTGCGAATGTAAAACGGCACGCCTTGCCAGCGCGGATTGTCGATAAACAGCTTCATTGCTGCATAAGTTTCGACTACGCTATCCACTTTTTCACCATTATTATCGCGAGCCAGCTCTTCCAAATAGCCAGGGACTTTCTCGGTTTTTCCATCACTGGTTGGCACTTCGCCCGCCGCATATTGCGCACGGAAGACATGTTTATTTAGCTCATTGACAGGAATCGGACGGATTTGCTCTAATACTTTAATTTTGGCATCGCGCACACTGTCAGGGCTTAAATCTTTGGGCAGCTCCATAGCGGTTAAAGCCAAAGTTTGCAGAATATGGCTTTGAATCATATCTCTAAGCGCACCTGTGGTGTCGTAAAACGTGGTACGTTCGCCCACGCCCAGCATTTCGGTATTGGTAATTTGTACATGATCAATGTATTGATTATTCCAAATCGGCTCTAAAATGGTATTTGTAAAGCGTTGCAGCAAAATGTTTTGCAGTGCAGATTTGCCCAAATAATGGTCAATACGGTAAATTTGACTTTCTTTAAGGTGCTTGGTAATGCTTTTTTGCAAATCTTGCGCGCTAGGTAAATCAGTGCCAAATGGTTTTTCGATGACCACGCGGCGCCAATATTTATCTTCTTGTGTTAAACCCACATTGGCTAACGATTCTACTACTGGCGCGAAATCGACTGGGCGCACCGATAAAAAATACGCCAAGTTTTGCGGAAATATACGTTCATCGCTTAATGTATTTTTTAGCTTAGCAAACGCGTCTGGGTCGGTTGGTGGGTTGGCATGATAAAAATTACGCGCAATAAACCGTTCGAATGCACTTGCGTCATAACCTTTTTTAAATTTGGCATCGAGCATGGTTTTAATATCGGCGCGCCATGCAGCTAAATCGACCGCTTGGCGACCAACCGCTAATATTTTTAGCTCAGCAGGCAAGCGGCCAATACTATCAAGCCTAAAAAGCCCTGGAAATAGCTTTACCCGCGCTAAATTACCGCTGGCGCCAAATAGTACGAGTGTGCAGGGGTCTATTTGGTGGGTCTCGTTGCTTTGAGTCATTTAGTTACTTTCTAATATATATAAATGCTGATGTTTCAGTGAATTCGGGGCTAAAAGCCCCGCACAGAAAGTTTAATTAGCTTTTCTACTTTCAACTCTTCTTAACAGCATGCCCACCAAAAGCATTGCGCATTAATGATAACAGTTTGTAGCTGTAACCATCTGAATCCTGACTTCTGAAACGGGCTTGTAATGCTACCGTCAACACTGGCGCCGCGACGCCTTGCTCAACCGCTTCAACCACTGTCCAGCGACCTTCACCAGAATCAGCCACATATGGCGCGATGCCTTCCAGAGTTTGATCATTTTTCAAGGCTTCGGCTGTTAGGTCGAGCAACCAGCTGCGTACCACAGAACCATGACGCCATAATTCGGTAATTTGCGCTAAGTCTAAATTGAATTCTTCTTTGCCTTTTAACAAGTCCAGACCTTCAGCAAATGCTTGCATCATGCCGTATTCAATACCGTTATGTAGCATTTTGGTAAAGTGGCCAGAACCGACTGGGCCTACGTGCGCCCAACCACGGTCTGCGTGTGTCAATGCTTGCGCATAAGGTGCCAATACATCTGCATATTGTTTCTCGCCACCATACATCAAGCAGTAGCCGTTATCCAGACCCCAAACGCCACCAGAAGTACCGCAGTCAATAAAGCCAATGCCATGTTCAGCCAGCATTGCGCCACGACGTTGACTATGTTTATAGTTGCTATTGCCACCATCAACAATAATGTCACCTTTATTAAGTAGTGGGATTAAATCTTTAATTTGATTTTCGGTAATATCGCCTGCAGGCAACATCATCCAGATTATTTTTTGACCTTCAAGTTTATTAACCACATCGGCTACCGATGTAGCGGCAATCATGCCTTCTTTTTCGGCTAAATTTGATACGAATTCTTTGTTGAAGTCAAAGCCAACTACTTCAATTTTGTGTCGTAATAAACGCGCAGCCATATTGCCACCCATTTTGCCTAAGCCTATCATTGCTAATTTCATTGTTGTCCTATTGGTGTGAGGATTGTAAGAAACACCCGTCTTTTGGACGCAGCGTACTCGTTAAAAGTCATTACGCTTACTGTAATTAATTATCGAGTTAGGTATAATTATACCAAATACGGTAGCAGTTCTCAAAAAGCAGCCCACGAAAACGCTGCTTTTTTATTTTTAACAGTTTGAACGAGATTTTTTATGATGCAAAACAAGCCTTTAGCCAGTACTCGTTGGCACACATTTAACGCGCAAAATTCACTTAACCATGCCGCTATGACACGCATATTACAAGCCGCAAATGAGGCCATTGCCAAACATGGTAGCTTTTTAATTGTGTTAGCAGGTGGCAGCACACCGAAAAGCATCTATGCCATGTTGGCGCAACAACAAGCTGATTGGGCGCATTGGCATGTGTTTATTAACGATGACCGCTGTTTGCCTGTCGATGATGATGAACGCAATAGCAAAATGGTGAATGAAGTTTGGCTCACTCATGTCAACATTCCACAAAATCAGTTTCACGCAATTCCATGCGAATTAGGCCCAATTGAAGGCGCAAAAGCATATGCAAAAACGCTTGAGCATGTGGGTACATTTGATTTAGTACTCTTTGGTTTGGGTGAAGATGGCCATACCGCTAGCTTGTTTCCAAGTCATGTGGTGGATAACAGCGCTGATGCGGTGCCTGTGTTTAACTCACCAAAACCGCCAGCAGAGCGCGTTACCATGAGCCAAAATCGTCTTAACAATACCAAAGAAACCTTGTTTTTAGTGACAGGTGCAGGTAAACAAGATGCTGTAAACGCTTGGCGTAGTGGTGAGCCGATTCCAGCCGCTTTAATTACACCTGCTTGTGGTGTGGATGTCTATTGTTTTGGAGTTAATCTAACTTAATTGGCTTGTTTTGCGATTAAATCACTGAGTAATTGCAATTGCTGTTTTTGAATCGCCAATAATTCGCCCCATTGGCCTTCACGCAGCAAATCAACCTTTTCGTGAAGCAGCATAATCTCAAGTTCAGCTTTTAAATTCACTTCGTAATCATGCTCAGCGTTAATGCGGTCTAGTTCGGCCTGCCTGTTTTGCGACATCAAAATAATCGGTGCTTGAATTGATGCCAGCATCGATAAAAACAGGTTCAGCAAAATATAAGGGTAGGGGTCAAACGCCTTATTGTAATTGGCTAAAATAAAAGAATTTAGCACGACCCAACAAATGAGTACCACACCAAATAGAATGATAAATGTCCAAGAGCCACCAAATTTAGCGACAGCATCGGCAGCACGTTGACCAGTCGTTTTGCTGTCATCATGGGCAATGGTGGTGTTTTTTGAGATATGTTTACGCTCGGTAATATGCCGCGCGACATTTTTGGTGCGTTCATCCATTACGTCAAAGGCAGTATTCATGAGCTTTTCAGCTGTGTGATGTTTTTTTATCATAGATGATTAGCCTCCTAAACCGTCATTCTCGCGAAGGCGGGAATCCATTTTAAACTAGGTATTCTGAATCACAATATTAGGGAACTTACTGCTGTGATCTAATCCAGCATTGGCGATTTTAATCGCGGCCTTACGTGCAATTTCTTTATAAATGGCCGAAATTTTAGAATCAGGTTCGGCGATAACTGATGGTTTTCCACCATCAGTCAGCACGCGAATGCTGATATCTAGCGGCAAACTGCCAAGCAAATCAACTTTGTAATCGTCACACATTTTTTGCCCACCACCAGCGCCGAAGATGTGTTCTTCGTGGCCGCAGTTGCTG
>JANXWL010000068.1 GCA_025351225.1 Methylotenera sp.
TCATTGAAAAATTGTAAATCTAAATATTCCAAAATATAAGTTAATCGAAAAGCACTAAATTATGGCAAACGACATGATAAAAAAACCCTTGGCTAAGAATGTGGTCGTCATTGGCACGCAATGGGGCGATGAAGGCAAAGGTAAAATCGTCGATTGGCTTACCGACCATGCGAAAGGTGTGGTGCGCTTTCAGGGCGGTCATAACGCGGGCCACACCTTGGTTGTTGGCCAAGGCGTAGCACAGCGGGTTTACAAGCTTAACCTCGTGCCGTCTGGCATTGTGCGTGCGGGTATTAATTGTTACATCGGCAATGGCGTAGTGCTGGATGCTGGGCATTTGTTGGGCGAAATTGCTGCTTTAGAAAAAGATGGACTTGAAGTTAAAAATCGCCTAAAAGTTAGCTCAGGTTGCCCTCTTATCTTAAGTCACCATGTAGCGGTAGATGTGGCACGCGAAGCCAAACGCAGTGCGGATAAAAAAATTGGCACCACAGGCAAAGGCATTGGCCCAACCTACGAAGATAAAGTCGCACGTAGAGCTTTACGCGTGTACGATTTATTTTACCCAGAGCGCTTTGCAGAAAAATTACGCGAGGTGATGGATTACCATAACTTTGTACTTACCAACTACCTTGGCGCACAAGCGGTTGATTATAATCAACAATATGATGCCAGTATGACGCAAGCTATTGCTTTACAACCGATGATTGCTGATATATCAGCCGAGTTGTACGCGGCTAATGCACGTGGTGAAAACTTACTGTTTGAAGGCGCACAAGGCACGCTGCTAGATATTGATCATGGCACGTATCCCTACGTGACTTCTAGTAACTGCATTGCAGGCCAAGCCTCAGCGGGCACGGGCGTTGGCGCCAATATGTTGCATTACGTATTAGGTATCACCAAAGCCTACACCACACGTGTCGGCGGCGGCCCTTTCCCTAGCGAACTCGATATTGATACCGATGGTGCACCAGGCACACAAATGTCGGTTAAAGGCCAAGAAATTGGCACAGTCACCAAACGCAAACGCCGTTGTGGCTGGTTTGATGCCGCAGCCCTGCGCCGTTCCGCCATGATTAACGGTTTAACTGGATTATGCATTACTAAACTAGACGTGTTAGATGGCATTCAAGAACTGAAAATTTGCGTTGGTTACGAGCTAGATGGTAAAAAAATCGACTTATTACCAGTTGGCGCGGATGACGTTGCAGGCTGCAAACCGATTTTTGAAACCATAGCAGGCTGGACAGAGAATACCTTTGGCGTAAAAACTTTTGATGGCTTGCCAGTAAATGCGCAAAACTACTTAAAACGCTTAGAAGAACTTTGTGGTGTAAAAATTGCGATTGTGTCGACTGGCCCAGAGCGGGATGAGACGATTGTCATTCAGCATCCCTTCAACTAAACCATATTTTGTTGACTCAACTACTTGAATATCAGACAAATTATTGATTTCCGCACTGCAGCTGGTAATGCTGATATTGGTATTGTTCGACCCGAAAGCTTTGGTGGTTCGTATTGGATTAAGTAGTAGGAAAGTATAATGATTAAAATTGCACAGAGTTTAGGCGAGTTAAGGGATAGTATTGTATATCTGACAACAAATTGTAATGCAAAAGATTATCCCACAGAGTTTCAAACCTACGATGAAGGGTGGGATAGCTTAAGTAAAAGCATGGATCATATGCGTGGCAAACTGGGTGAAGATCGATATATTCAGCTAGTAGAAATGATGACACAAGCCAAAGCCCACTATGATGCGGAAAGCCAAGATGCACATCAAGGTTTTTTGGGCTCTTGGCTGATGCAGGATATTGAACAGGTGATCAAAAAGAAACCACCTTACGCTTATCCGGAAGAGCTTTATCGGTGGTCAAGGTAATGGTATAAAATAGATACTGTAAGTCGGGGCTTGCCCGACGGCAAGTTTCTTTCTTTTGTTCGTGCAAAAGAAAGAAACCAAAGAAAAGCACGCCCCGCTTCCGCTTATTTCCTTCGGTCTTCGCGCAACGCTGGTACGGCTGCGGAACTCGCTTTGCTCAAACAGTCCTCGCCATTTCCCCCAGCTTATGCTCAAGCCTCAGGCGCGGCAAGGGGATTGAAAACCATGCGAATTTTCATCGAAATTACCTAACACCCACTTTGTCATTCCCGCGTAGGCGGGAATCCAGTTTACCCTCTCCCTTGAGGGGAGGGTGCTAAAATAAAGTGTTATAGTGGTAAAATCTTGCCATGCAATCCAACCATTCAAATCAGCGTCTCGCATGGGCAATCACCGGTTCTGGACATTTCCTGCGTGAATCGTTGGCTGTTTTGCAAACACTTGAAAAAATTGATGTTTTTTTAAGTAAAGCCGCGGCAGAAATCATCAAACAATATGGTTTTCAGGCAGCTTTAGATGCGACTGGCCATAAGGTTTATCAAGACAAAACCGCTAGCAGCGTGCCAGTTGAGTTGTTTTACGCTGGCAAATATCACACGCTAGTTATCGCGCCCGCTACCTCAAATACAGTCGCGAAAATGGCGTATGGATTTTCAGATTCGCTCGTGACTAATTTGTATGCGCAAGCAGGTAAAACGCGCGTACCCAGTATTATTTTTGCGTGTGATACCGTGCCTGAAACTGGTCAAAGCTCAATTGAGTCAGTTGCACCGCGCGATAATATTGTGCAAGTTTTTCCGCGACAAATTGATTTAGACAATGTGCAAAAATTAGCCAGTTTTGAGCATACACAAATAGTCGAGACTATTGAGCTGCTACAGCACGCTGTATTTAAGCGGCTTGCAGAGCATCACAGTAAAGAGTCTGTGTAATGAAGGCTGAAAAGCTATTATTTATAACAGGCAAACTGGCCGAAAAAAGCTTGAACAAAGTGCTACAAGAGATTCAAGATAAAAATCAAGCCAACCCTAAAACGCCCACTTTCAAATATCCAAGGTTTGAATATAAAGTCGAGCAAATTGGTGTTTCTGTCGCTGCGCTAATGACGCCTGATTTAATAGCACGTCGCTTAAAAAGTGCGGGTGATGCCAATAAGATGATTTTGCCAGGCCTCTGTCAGGGCGATTTAAGCGCTTTGCATCGCCAATATGGCATCCCTGTTGAACGCGGCCCAGACGACTTAAAAGATTTGCCGCAATTTTTTGGTCAAATTGGCATTGCGCCTGAATTGAGCCAATACAGCTGCCAAATTTTTGCAGAAATTGTCGATGCGCCCGATTTAACTGTGGATGAAATAGTCGCCAAAGCCAGCAAATTTGCGGCGCAGGGTGCGAATGTGATTGATTTAGGTTGCTTGCCTGGCAAGCCATTTAAGCATTTGGCTGATTCAATCAGAGCCTTAAAGTCAGCTGGTTTTAAAGTCAGTGTCGACTCCATGAACACTGACGAATTATTGTTGGCAGGCAAGGCTGGTGCCGACTATTTATTGAGCTTAACTGAAAAAACGCTATGGATTGCCGATGCAGTGGAAGCCGCACCAGTGCTAGTGCCTGCCAAGCCAGGTAATTTAGCATCACTTTATCGCGCCATCGAAATTTGCCTTAAAAAAGGCAAGCCATTTTATGCTGATGCAATTTTAGACCCGATTCATTTTGGGCTTACCGATTCGATTGTGCGTTATCATAAGTTGCGCAAAAAATATCCGCAAATCAATATTTTAATGGGTGTTGGTAATTTAACCGAGCTGACCGACGCAGACACTACAGGCATCAATGCGGTACTTTTTGGCATAATTAGTGAGTTGAATATTAACGCTGTTTTGGCCACCTCAGTCAGCGCGCATGCAGTGAATGCGATTGCGGAGGCAGATATTGCACGGCGCATGAATTATCGCGCCAAACAGGATGACCGCCTGCCGCGCGGCTATAGTAATGGATTGCTTGGCTTACACGATAGAAAACCGTTTAGCTACAACGCAACAGAAATCGCCGAGTTTGCCGCACAAATTAAAGACCCAAGTTTTCGCATCATGGTAAGCGAGGATGGTGTGCATGTTTATAATCGTGACGGTTTATTGCAAGCCATTGATCCGTTTTCATTTTATCCAAACTTAAAAGTTGAAAACGATGCAAGCCACTCATTTTACCTAGGTGTGGAGCTGGCGCGCGCGCAAATTGCCTACCAACTTAAAAAGCGCTATGTGCAGGATGAAGAGCTGA
>JANXWL010000173.1 GCA_025351225.1 Methylotenera sp.
AAAGACATGCTAGACGCAATACTAGCCGACTTTAAGGCTAAAGATATTGACATTGCTTTAGCGCAAAATAATGAAGCTCTATTACTAATTAACGGTTTTGGCGCAACGCCGCTTATGGAGCTTTATTTGATTTACAACAGTGCGGCGCACTTTTTAAGTGCACATGGCATTAAAGTTGCTTATTCACTGGTAGGTAACTACACCACCGCGCTAGATATGGCTGGTGCATCTATTAGTGTATGCCTGCTGGATGAAGAAATTAAGCAACATTGGGCTAGCCCAGTTCACACAGCAGCATTACGCTGGTAGAGCAGATTCATGGATAGCGCTTTAATTTAGAAGGGTTTAGGCTTTTAGCTTAAACAAAAAAGTATTTAAATGCTAAAAAAAATAACAAGTTTGCGTACGAAAATGCTGTTGGCCTTAGCAATTGGCATGCTGTTGCTATTCGGTTTAATCTTTTTTGTAGCGCGCAATGCTTTGCTAGAAGGCTATTCTAGCTTAGAAATTGATAAAACACACATTCAAATTGATAGCGCAGTCAGTTTAATTAACGAGCAGACACAGCAACTTAACGCTATGGTAAGTGACAATGCGCATTGGGATGATATGTACCAATTCGCGCTTAAGCAAACTCCAGCATTTATTGAAAAAAACTTTCCCGATGCCACTTTTACAAATGCCAGAATTAATGCAGTACTAATCGTTAATAATGATGGGGAAATTATATTCAAAAAAGGCATAGACTACAGAAATGATAGGCCATGGCGCATACCTGACTTACTTCTGCAGACTACAAGAAAAGGTGATGTACTAACTGACCCCACCAAAGATAACGAATCTGGCTTACTTTGGACACCTCAGGGTATTTGTATTATCTCAGCATATGACATACTAACCAGTAACAATAAAGGACCAAGGCGTGGCAGGCTTATTATGGTTCGTTTGTTAGATCAGGCTTTAGCGCAACATATTGGGAAAATGCTCAGCACATCAATATCAGTAGAAGGTATGCGAGATGACGAGATTGCTTTTATATCACCCAAACTAGCTAATAACGAAAAAGTTGTTATACCACTTAATAATAATCATGTTGGTGGCTTTGTTTTAATCAATACAATTGAAAAAGACACCAAGCTAGTATTAAGCACAATAGACGATCGCAAAATTTTTCAGCAAGGAAAATCTAGCCTTAATTTTTTATATTGGGCAGCCGCACTGGCGGCTTTATTACTAGCTGCGTTTAGCTGGTTAATCGATAAATTAGTGATTACCCGCATAGAGCACTTAAACAAACATGTTAAACGTATTGGCGAATCTGCTGCTACCACTGGCCGAATTAACGCGCTAATAGGCAATGATGAATTAAATAGCTTAGCTCATGGCATTAACGGCATGCTGACTCGCCTAGATCAATCGCAGCAAGCTCTGCAGCTGGAAAAAGAACGTGCCCAGGTAACCTTAAGTAGTATTGCTGATGCAGTGATTACTAGCAATGAGAGTGGCGAAGTGCTTTACATGAACAATGCAGCTGAACGACTGACTGGGCTTAAATCTAATCACGCTAGTGGTCAGTCATTGCAAAAATTGTTTCATTTAATGACCGAAGATAAAACCACTAAAGTGAATAGTGCATGGTTGACTAACAACACTAGTATTGTGGGTGAAGTATTGCTAACACGTGCAGATGGGCAAGAATTTATTATTAGCAAATCAGCATCGCCTTTACACGATCAGAACGGCGCAGCATTTGGCACAGTCACTGTGTTGCATGATGTAACACTGTTGCGCATTATGTCAAATCAATTGTCTCACCAAGCACGTTTTGATGCGCTCACAGGCCTAGCCAACCGCTACGAGTTCGACCGTAAAGCGCAGGCTGCAATTGATGATACATTTAGTACATCACTCACACACTGCATTGCTTATATTGATTTAGATAAATTTAAACTGGTGAATGACAGCTGTGGTCATGTAGCTGGCGATTTATTACTTAAAAAACTTGCTGACCATATGCAAGCTAAACTGCGTAGCGCAGATACGCTGGCGCGCTTGGGTGGCGATGAGTTCGCCTTGCTACTAATGGCTTGTAGATTAGATAAAGCGCAAGAGATTGCGAATGATTTACTTAACACTATTCAAACGTTTCGCTTTGAATATGACGATAAAGTATTTAAAGTTGGTGCCAGCATTGGCTTGACTGAAATATCTCCCAAACAAGCACTGAATTTAAGTGAGTTGCTGGCTGTAGCAGATTCTGCTTGTTATGCGGCCAAACGTGATGGCGGCAATAATGTTCACGTTTATCAAGCCGATGATAACCATGTGAAAGAACAGCATAATCAATTAGATTGGGTTTCCCGCATCAATGCTAGCTTAGAAAACAATCAATTTGTGTTATATAAACAGTCAATACAAGGCTTATACAAAAATGCAGAGCCACATTGCGAACTGCTAATTCGTATGAAAGGCGAAGACGGCGCGCTATACCCACCCAGTGTATTTTTACCAACAGCCGGGCGCTATCATTTAATGCCGCAAATAGATCGCTGGGTTGTCAATGAAGCATTTTCAATCTTATCTCAAAAGGGTACTAAAGCGGTTGGCGTTTATGCGATTAACCTTTCTGGTCAGAGCTTATCGCAAGACGACTTTTTGGAGTACGTGCTGAGCAAAATAGCTCAATACGATATTAATGTACGACTCATTTGCTTTGAGATAACAGAGACTGCTGTCATTAGCAACCTAGATAAAGCACGCCAATTTATGCAAGCGTTGCGAACAAAAGGTTGTCGCTTTTCACTTGACGATTTTGGCAGCGGCTTATCTTCCTTTGCTTATTTAAAAAACTTGGAAGTCGATTATTTAAAAATCGATGGTATGTTTGTTAAATCTATTCTCAATAACAAAATTGATCGTGCGATGGTCGAATCAATTAATAATGTAGGCCATGTGATGGGTTTGCAAACCATTGCAGAATTTGTAGAGAACGATCAAATTATTGCCGTATTAAAACAAATTGGCGTGGATTACGCACAGGGTTATGGCGTGGCAATACCAGCATTATTTGAATAAGCAACTAGCTTTCAATGCTATTCCCAAGCGTCGTGCTTATCTACCCATTGTAAGCTCAGCCAATACCAAATAGTCAGCGGAATCATCGATGCAAACCACCACCAATCATTTAATAAAAATAGCTTTGCAACCAGTGGATTAGATGACCATTTAACCCAAGGCACGCAGTAAAAAGAAAACAATATGCAGCTAGCAATTTGCCATAAGGCCATTTTTCGGCTTGGTACGCTGGCATAAGCTAACTGAACCCATAGCGGAGTATTGTCGATTTGTTTCATTAACCAGCCTAGTCTAAATATAAAAGTGAAAAAGATAAAAGTGAAAGTGTAACGTAAAACAGATTGATGCGTGTTTTTGTAAGCACGTGATATTCTGTAAGCTTATTTACTCTCGCATTACTATCATGACAAAAACCTTTATCGCGCCTTCAATTAGCATCAACGATACGTTTATCGCCAGCAAAGATGCCTCACTCGAATCATCAATTGCTACACTACAAGCCAAATTACTCGCTCTTAATATTCATGTGATTGAGCAATCGTGGTTAAATGAAATTGAAGGCATTTGGTCAGTGCATATGATCGACCGAGATTGCACACGACTTTTTACCAACGGTAAAGGTGCATCGCAATTGGCTGCGCGCGCCAGTGCTTTAGGAGAATATTTTGAGCGCTTAAGCACCAATTATTTTTGGACGCATTTTTACTTAGGCGAAACCATTGCCAACAAAGACTTTGTGCATTATCCGAATGAAAAGTGGTTTAAAGCAACAGGCAAAAAATGGCCAAAAGAGCTACTGACGCCAGAGCTTCAACAATTCTACAACCCAGAAGGCACAGTACTTGCCAGCCAACTCATCGATTTAAACTCTGGTAATGCCGAGCGTGGTATTTGTGCGATTCCCTATACATGCTTAAAAGATAACAAAGTGGTATATTTTCCAGTTAATTTAATCGGCAATTTATACGTAAGCAACGGCATGAGCGCAGGCAACACCATGATGGAAGCGCGTACTCAAGCATTGGCTGAAATTTTTGAACGCGATATTAAATACAAAATCATCCGTGAAGGCATTTGCTTGCCTGATGTGCCTGAGACCGTATTGAACCGCTACCCGCGCATTGCGTCTGGCATTAAGGGTTTGCGTGATGCAGGTTATGGCATTTTGGTGAAAGATGCGTCACTAGGTGGGAAATATCCTGTGATGTGCGTCACCTTACTGCACCCGCAGGATCAAGGCTGCTTTGCTAGCTTTGGCGCGCATCCGCGCTTTGAAGTGGCGCTAGAACGCGCACTCACCGAGCTATTACAAGGTCGAGCGCTGGGTGAAAGTGGAGCAGGCTTAAAAGGGTTTGCAGCGCCAGGCTTTGATATGGAAGAAATTGCCGATTCACAAAACTTAGAAATTCATTTTGTGGATTCTAGCGGTGTGATTAGCTGGGATTTTTTACGCAGTACGCCAGATTATGAGTTTGTCGACTGGAACTTTGGTGGCTCAACTTTAACAACTAAAGCGACTGAAGAAGATTACAACTGGTGTGTCAACACCATTCACGCAAGCGGCCATGAACTATATATTGCCGACTTCACGCATTTAGGCGTATATGCCTGCCGCATTTTTGTGCCTGGCATGAGTGAAATTTACCCCGTCGAAGAACTAGAGTGGGCGAATAACACCGTTGGCAATTTGGTAAGACCTTATACCTTGCGTTTACAAGATTTAAACAAAAAAGAGTCTGCCGAGCTATTAAACGTATTGCTAGACCTTGATATTGCCGATGATTTACCGGTCACCATGTTAATCGGCTTATGCGCAGATGCCAACACAGCATGGGTAGATTTGCGCGTAGGAGAGCTTAAAACCTTAGCTGCACTTGCTTGCAAAAGCATGGACGATATTTTAGAAGGCTGTGCGTGGATCTCGCAATTTAACGAGCTTTCACCAGCACGCGCAAAACTCTACCGCTGCATTTCGAACCTCGTACAACTTAACGAAGAAATGAATGGCAGCGCACCTTTTGAAGCGAACTTGCAACAGATGTATAGCGCTGATACCTTGCAACAAGCACAGCAATTAGTGGGCGGCGAACAACAATATTGTGGTTTAGAAAATTTAGGGCCAAATATGGAAAACTGTAAAATGCACCAACAATTGCTGGCGGCTTATGGCAAGGTTTGGAAATTTTAAAACCCACACTATAAAATTAACTTCATGAAATTACTACAATGAAAATCCCGCCCAGATTACAACCCCTGCTTGAAGACGGCCTGATTGACGACGTAACGCGCCAACTGATGAGCGGCAAAGAAGCGATGGTTTTTGTGGTGCTTTGTGGCGATGAGGTGCGTTGCGCCAAGGTATATAAAGAGGCGAACAAACGTAGCTTTCGCCAAAGTGTGGACTACACCGAAGGCCGCAAAACCAAAAATAGCCGCCAAGCGCGTGCCATGCAAAAAGGTAGTAAATATGGCCGAGAATCGCAAGAGGCAGCTTGGCAAAGCGCAGAGGTAGATGCGCTGTATCGCCTTGCTAATGCTGGCGTTCGTGTGCCTACTCCCTATAATTTTTATGAGGGCGTATTGCTGATGGAGCTAGTTACAGGTAATGATGGCAACGCCGCACCACGCTTGAATGATGTGCAATTAAGTGAAGAAACTGCACGTGAATATCACGCTTTTTTAATTCAACAAGTAATTAAAATGCTGCTGGCAGGCATTGTGCATGGCGATTTATCTGAGTTTAATATTCTCGTGGGTTCTGATGGCCCAGTCATTATCGATCTACCACAAGCGGTGGATGCTGCGGGTAATAATCACGCCAAAGACATGCTGGCACGCGATGTTAAAAATCTAGCTGATTATTTTGGCCAATTTGCGCCAGAGTTATTGAACACGCAATATGCCAAAGAAATTTGGGCACTATACGAGCGTGGTGATTTAAAAGTAGATTCGCCATTAACTGGGCGATTTGCAGAAACCAATAAAGCCGTGGATATGCAAAGCGTGATGCGCGAAATTAAAAACGCGGAGTTTCAAGAGGCCGCAAGGCTGGTACGGTTGGCAGAGGCCAAGACTTAACTATTAGGTTTTGACAATTAAGACTTGAATATTAAGCAATAATTACTTGCCAATCTTGCACAATTATTCTCACAATTAACTACTGACTGTAAATCACAAAATATCTATCCACAGCAATTCAAATAGCGTGTGTAATCTTTAGTATCTTTAGTAAATTGAATCTAATTGAGAAAACTAACCGTATAAGAAGTTAACTGACTTAACGATTACTTGTTAAGAAGGCTTACGAAACCCTTAGGTTAAACCATTTCAATTTTAGGAGATTTACATGAACAAATTACTTATTTCATTAGCAGTAGTCGCTGCATTAGGTTCAGCTAATATGGCATTTGCAGCAGAAAAAACCGTAATGGTTGGTGGTCAAAGCATGTTTGCTAGCAAGGATATTGTCGATAACGCCGTTAACTCAGCTGACCATACAACGCTTGTAGCCGCAGTAAAAGCCGCAGGTTTGGTGGATACATTAAAATCTAAAGGCCCATTTACCGTATTTGCACCAACTAACGCAGCTTTTGCTAAACTACCTGCTGGCACTGTTGAAACTTTAGTTAAACCAGAAAGCAAAGCTACTCTGACCTCTATTTTAACTTATCACGTTGTGTCAGGTACTTATGACTACAAAACACTGGCAGCCGACATTAAAAAAGGTAACGGAACGGCAGAATTGGCCACCGTAAATGGTAAAAAATTAACGTTTAAAATGAATGGTGATCACAATATCACGGTAGCGGATAATAGCGGCGATATTGCTAATATCAGCACTTACGATGTATACCAATCAAACGGCGTAATTAATGTTATAGATACGGTTTTATTGCCTAAATAATTGCGATAACCGACTATATCCTTTGCGCATTATTATCGTAATAAAAGCGTATCAACCTAAAGTTGGTACGCTTTTTTATCAACATTTATTCTGATTTTTTTGATGTGATTTTTTCATAAAGCTAAGCTAACTTAAAAACACTTGCTGCCACAAGGCTTTAACCGCTGCTATGTGCGCACTGACTGATATAGTCTCTACACGCATATGTGGCGCGCCTTGCAGCTTAAGTGCATGTTGCAAACGACGATAATCTCGATACGCTAACACCACTTTTTCGGCTAAATCATGCTCGATTATATTGAGCGAAGCTAATAACTTTAGCAACGCAATGTTACCAATATTTTTAGTCAGTTGCGGGTATTGCTTTGCATGCGCTAGCACCAAATATTGCACCAAAAATTCCACATCAATAATACCGCCAGTGTTATGTTTAATATCAAACATATTCGCTACAAAAGTTTGTGCGCCTGTTTTTTGAGACTGGTGCATTTTCTCACGCATTTGCACCACTTCAGCTTTTAGATTTTGTGAGTCTTGCGCTTGCATCAAAACTTCAGTTCTAATCGCATCAAACGCAGCGCCAACCCCAGTGTCGCCCGCCACAAAACGCGCGCGCGTTAATGCTTGATGCTCCCAAACCCAAGCTTTATTGAGTTGATACTCACGAAAAGCTGCAACACTACTCACCAATAAGCCACTGTTGCCGTCTGGGCGCAATTGTAAATCGGTTTCATACAACAGCCCAGCCGAGGTTAGCGTGTTAAACCAACTGCTAATGCGCTGCGCAAAGCGCGCATATATTTCAGATATGTTTTCACCTGCTTCTGAAGCAGCATCGTCATTGTTAGCATTTTTATGCGGAATATCATAAAGAAATATAATATCTAAATCTGAAGCATAGCCTAGCTCTTTACTACCAAGTTTGCCATAACCAATGACTGCAAACTTTGGTACCGCAACATGGGCACCCTTCACATTCGGCCAAATAGTTTCTAGCGCAACGCTTACAATTAAATCGGCCAGTGCGCTCAAATAGTCCGAAAGCGTTTCTAGTGCTAACTCTCCGTTAATGTCCTGCGCGGCAAATCGAAATACATTGGCATGTTTAAAATGTCGCATAGTATCCATTTGTCGCTCAATATCGCCTGCAAACTCGGCTAAACGCTGCACCAGTTCTGCACGAATGGCGGCAAAATCAGGCGCAGCGTATAAAGTACGCATATCTAACAACTCGTCTAGGAGTATAGGGTGCTGCGCTAGGTAATTGGCCAGCCACGGGCTACTGCTGCACAATTTTACTAACAAATGCATGGCGTGCGTATGTTCTGCCAGCAGCGCCAAATAACTAGCACGGCGGCAGATACTTTCAAACACATCAGTCACGCGCAACAACGTAATATCAGGATTTGGCATGGCAGCAGATTGTGCAATCGCATGCGGCATTAACACATCAAAGCGCTGGCGACTAAGTTCTGGTAATTGCTGATAACGACTACTAGCACGCAACATATACAAGCGTCCGAGTGTCTGCTCCGCATCTGTATATCCACCATCTAACAAGGCTTTCAGGGCAGCTTCTTTTTCAATGACACCTTGCCAAACAGCTGCTTCTGTTGAGATTTCTGATTGGCTTTTCGTTGGAGATTTTTCGCTAAAAGTCGCATCAAAATGTTGTGCGACGATTGTTCTATGCGCATTCAATGCACTTAAAAGCGCATTCCAATCTTCGTAACTCATTGCGTTAGCAACGCGCGCTTTTGCCTCATCAGTTTTTGGCAAATCTTGTGTTTGCTGATCATCCACATACATTAATCGGTGCTCTAAATTGCGTAAAAACACATAGGCTGCTATCAATTCATCTACTGTTTTTTCTTGCAATAAGCCTTTGTTTTTTAATAAATTTAATACGGCCAGCGTTGGCTTTATTTGCAAACTGGCATCTTGCCCACCGCGAATTAGCTGAAATACTTGTGCAATAAACTCAATCTCACGAATGCCACCACGACCCAGCTTGATATTATCGTGCTGGCCTTTTTGCATGACATCGCGATGAATCTGCAATTTCAAATCGCGCATACTGGCCAGCGCGTTGTAATCTAAATATTTTCTAAAAATAAA
>JANXWL010000180.1 GCA_025351225.1 Methylotenera sp.
ACTGTGCCATTGGGGGTTAATGAGGCGTCAGTCACTGTTTCATGGCCAATTACGGTTGCTTCTAGTGAGTCGCTGGTAAAGTCCGTACGGCCAAAATCGGCACTGGCACCTGCAGTAAATTGGTTTTTATGACCGACTAAATCGTTGAGCAATGTCAGCTGAAATGCACCGCCGTAGCCATCTTGATTGGTATCGGTGGTGATGTTGCTCGAGTCAACCGCTGCTAGACTATTGGCATTACTATTAAAGCCACCGGTGCGATTTTTACGGTAATACATATTACCTGCAATTAATTTGTCATCTGTTAAAAAGTGGCTGCCTTTTAAGTTCAACATCACCATTTCGTTACCGATAGAATCAGGATAAGTATAGGCTTTTTTCGGCTCATTCAAGGCCGAAAGTGGCACAGCCTGTGTGCCTTCCATAAAGGTATCGGCCAAGGCAATTGATAAATCTAAATCACTCAACTCGTTTTGCCAACCCACTTTACCAAAGATTTGTTTCACATCGCTCGACGAATGCTCACGCCAGCCATTTTCTTTAAAAATATTGCCCGCAACGTAGTAATCGAGATTATTTTCTTTATTTTGGCCACCCGCTTCAAACTCAAACGCACGCCGCGCCCATGAGCCGCCATAAACCGTCGCTTTGTAACCTGGGAACTCGGCACCACTCTTGGTGTGAACTGCCAGTGCGCCGCCTAATGTGTTTAAGCCAAATAATGGGTTTGAACCTGGAATGAGATTGATATTCGCAATCGCGTTGGTAGGGATTAAATCCCAATTCACAATATCGCCAAATGGCTCGTTGACACGCACGCCATCTAAATACACGCTTAACCCTTGCGGCGTGCCAAGCAATGGCGATGCGGTAAAGCCACGAAATTGCACATCTGCTTGATAAGGATTGGCGACCGTATTGCTAGTGTTGACTGAGCCTAAGTTGTTGTCTAAATACTCTGATAAATCAAGGCTTTGCTGTTGGTCTATTTGCTTAGATGAACCTGTTTGTACATTAGAAGGCACTTGATTAATAGGCGTGCCAATGCTGGGTAATGGTGTTGTGCCAACGACTTCAACCTTGTCAGTTTCTAATGCTTCGGCTTTATTTTCTGCCATGGCTAAGGTTGAAGTGGATAGCAAACCAATTGCCATTAACACTAAGCGATGAGTAGTATTGAGTTTAAAATTGACTATCTTAGCTTGCATCTAAAAATCCTTTATTATGACCCTACTTAATTAACACTAAATCGGCAAAAAGCCTGATATTTTAAGCGATTACAATAGCAAATCACTTGCACATTAGCATTAGGAAAAACTCCCGATTATCACAAAAAACACGCTAAATATTACTGAGCTTGTTGATAGTCGAGCAATAAACCCGCTATAGTCATTTATTCTAATTACACCAGTAAAACTGCCTAACAGATTGAGCCGCATAAATTGAACTTAAAGTTACGCTTAAACCTTGTTACCACTAGCTTGTTATTACTATTAATGCTGGCCGGTATTACCTTAAGCTTTAATAATGCACGCAATAACACCATTGCCGAAATTGCCTCTGCCGAAAAATCAACCTTGTATCTATTTGAAAATGCAATGCTGGTCATTAACCCTAACAACCCACAACAAATAGATTTAAATTCATTTAAACTGCAACAGCTGAATCACATGCGGCACTTGAAAATTGAGCTGGTTGATAGCCAAGACAGCGTACTTGATAGCAACCAGACGCAAGGCCTTAATAAACTCAATAACGAAGCACCTGCTTGGTTTGAGCAACTTTTAAATAAAACCATGCCGCGCTGGCAGCCCAAAATAAAAAGCTTATCGTTAAATAATCAATTAGTTGCCAAGCTAATTATTACGCCAGACCCCAGCTATGAATATGCAGAAATTTGGAAGCAAATAACCGACTTACTGGTGCTACTGGCCTTGTTTTTTATTTGTGTCAATTTGATGATAGCCTGGGCAATTGCGCAAGCATTAAAGCCAACTAATACCATATTAACTGCGCTTGATGAGATTGAAAAAGGCCATTTAGCAACTCGTTTGCCGCATTTTAATTTGCCAGAACTATCACGCATTGGTCAAAAATTTAACCACATGATTGAAACCTTGCAGCAAAGTATTAATAAAAATCACCAATTAACACAACAACTGATGACGCTGCAAGAAGCAGAACGTAAGAGCCTTGCGCGCGATTTGCATGACGAGTTTGGGCAATGTCTTACTGCCATTAATACCGATGCCAGCGTGATTTTAAAGCGCGCTAAAACGCAATACCCAGAGCTGCATGCTAGCGCACAAGCCATTACTCAGCTATCACGCCATTTAATGGAGCTGGTAAGCGGTTTGCTACAACGCTTGCGTCCAGGCGTGCTAGATGAGCTGGGCTTAGAAGTAGCCTTAAAAGACTTGGTAAATGGCTGGCAAACACGTTTTGAAGGCATTACAGCCACACTAAACATCACCAACTCGCAATGTTTAAGCAAAGAAAGTTTAGGTGAGGTTGAAAGCTTGGTTGTTTATCGCTTGGTACAAGAATGTTTAACCAATGTTTCGCGCCACGCCGCTGCCAGCCAAGTCAACATTCAATTACACGCACACATTAAAGAAAAGCAAGGCATCAGTTTAATCATACAAGATAATGGCAAAGGTTTTAATATCAACCAAGTACAAGGCTTAGGCTTACTGGGTATGCGTGAGCGTGTGGAAGGCCTAGAAGGCGATTTTTTCATACAAGCTAAACCTGAGTTTGGCACCACAATCACCGCTTGGATTCCTTTAAGGACGCAAGCATGAGTACCATTCGTATTATGCTAGTAGATGACCATGCCGTGGTGCGCGCTGGCGTACGGCGTCTTTTGGAGCAAGACAATCGCTTTTTGGTGGTGTCCGAATGCGATAGTGGTGAGCGTGCCTATCAGCAATTTGGCGAGTTTCTACCCGACATTACGGTAATCGATTTAAGCATGCCGGGTATGGGCGGTTTAGAGGCGATTAGCCGCATTACTGCACGTTACCCTGCGGCTAAATTGTTGGTATTGTCGATGCACGAAAATGCTGCATTTGCTAGCCAAGCCTTAAAAGCTGGCGCAAAAGGTTATTTATCTAAAAACAGCTTGGCAGAAGAGCTGGTCAATGCACTTGATAGTATTGTAAAAGGCCAAACTTATATAAACGCCAGCATTAGTAAGCAAATTGCCCAGCAGTTTTTAAATACAACCGAAAACCCCTTGCAAATACTATCGGCACGTGAGTTTGAAATTTTTAGATTACTGGCCGAAGGTATTGATAACAACGCCATTGCCGTCACATTGAATATTAGCCCAAAAACGGTTGCCAATTACCAAACCAGCATTAAGCAAAAATTGAGCATCAATAGCCCTGTAGAACTGGTGCGGCTAGCCATCCGTAGCGGTTTAATTGATAGTTAATTTATTATCAATCAAATACTATTAAGCAATTGTTTTGGTGGCACATTTAAATAGCCACGAATCACCAACCACGCAGCTAGAGGTACTAAAGCAAAGGCCAAAACAAGCGATTGCGCTGCTAAAACCCAGTTAAATTGATACGCAATATCTAGCACAAATCGGCTTAAATAATAGGCCAAGCCACTAGCAAAGCACGTTGCCACTATTGCAGCCACCGCGCCTATGCAAGCAAACTCGGTCAACATACTAATGGTCACTTGGCCTCTGCTTGCGCCCAGCACGCGCAACAAAGCCGATTCTTGGATGCGCGCTGTACGCGTTGCAATGAGGGCGGCATACAGCACTGCTAACCCCGCAGCAATACAAAAACCAAAGACCACGCTAATAGCCAATTGCATTTTTTGCATTACCTCACGCACTTGCGCCATCAAACTTGCCACATCAATCACTGTGAAATTAGGAAATTGCTGCACTAGTTTATTCAGCGCATTATCACTTTGTTTAGGTAAATATAATGCGGTCATAAAACTGCTTGGGTAAGTTTTTAGTGTTTCTGGAGGTGTTACCGCAAAAAAATTAGCTCGCATGCTATCCCAACTCACTTTGCGAATACTCATCACCGTAAGCGAAATTTTACTGCCTGCAATATCGTACTCCAACACGTCATTGAGCTTAATATTAAGCGTGTCTGCAATGCCCTCTTCTATCGACAAATATGGCTTACTAGCTTCAGTCTTAAGCCACCAGCGGCCTTGCGTTAGCTTGTTATCATCTTGCATTTCACTGGCGCTAGATAAATTAAATTCGCGTGCAACCAAGCGTTTAGCGCGCTCACTTTCAAAAGTTTCTGGCGTAATAGCGTGATGATTAATGGCAGTTAATCGGCCGCGAATCATGGCAAACACTTGCGGATTAGCAATGCCATTGTTAGATGCAAAGTTTTTTAAGGCAGGCACTTGATTCGCTTGAATATTAATGACAAAGCGGTTTGGCGCATCAATTGGCATGTTGTTTTGCCATGCGCTTAATAAGTCATTTTTAAGCAACATCAGCAAAATCAGCACCATTGCACCCAAACTAAAACCAATGATTTGCGTAACCGACAAGCCTAATCGACGATTTAAGTTGGCCAAACCAAATGCTATACTTTGACTAATATTTGTATTTGCAAAGTTAATTTTTAGCAACAATTTTGCTAACACAAGCGCTAGCGAACCTGTCAGCAAACTGATGCCCGCAATACCCCCTAAAAAAACAGCCGCCAATTTAAACGATTTTGCGATTAGCAATATTAAGCCAATCACAACTACGCCAATTGGCCATAAGCTTTGCCAAAGTGAAATAGCGCTTACTGCAAATGCTTGACGCAAAATACGATGGGTTGGCAAGGTTTTTAGTGCCCAAATATGCGGCAATAACAAGGCCAACAACAAGCTTACACTTAAACCTAAACCTGTAAAAATAGGCATCAAGCTGGCTTTTGGCAAATTTTCTAAAAATAATCGCCCTGCAAAATAAGCCAAACTTTGCTGCAACACAAAGCCCAGTGCACAACCAATCACGCCGCCAATAATGGCAAGCAACAGCACTTGCCAAATCATCACCGCCTGAATATTGGCCGTGCTTGCACCAAAACAGCGTAGCAAACCCGCTGTTTCTTGGGCACGCGCCACAAATGGCTGGCTGGCTAGCAACATGGCGACAATGGACAAAATAACGCTGACCAATGCACTTAAATTTAGAAAAATATCGGCTTTATCTAAAGCGCTTTTTATCTCTGGGCGTGCCGATTTTACGTCTTCTACACGCTCGCCACGCTGTAATAATGGTGTGATGTCGGCAGAAAATTGCGCTACTTTTGCTGAATCGCCTGCAACTAATAACTGGTATTTAACGCGGCTACCAAACTGCACTAACTCTGTCGCCTGCACGTCATCGCTATTCATCATTAAACGTGGTGCAAAACTGAACATATCGCCACCGCGCGAAGGTTCGCGCGTTAACAATGCCACCACTTTTAATTGGCTTGCCCCCAGCTCAATCTTGTCGCCTACTTTAATATTTAGTGCATTGGCAAGGCGCGGCTCAACCCAAATTTCACCTTTATTAGGAATTTTTTGCACGCTTTGCGTTACCGCATTTTCGCTCGACTTTACTTCTAAATCGCCACGCAACGGAAAGCCAGCACTCAACGCTTTAATTTCGGCGAGCTGATTTTTTTCACCTATAATCGCCATGCTGGCAAATTCTAGCGTTTGCGTGGTTTTAAGCGCTTGACGCTTGGCAGCATCCACCCATTTTGCGGCAATTGGATGATCTGAAATCACTACTAAATCACCACCCAGCAGCAAACCACCTTGCGAATTTAAATGCGCGCTAATGCGGTACGTGAAAAAATTAACAGCAGTAATACTGCTAACCGCTAGCACTAATGCCAGTAATAACACGCGTAAATCACCCGATTTATATTGCGCAAGCAATTGATTGAATGCCAGCTTTAAGCTATTAACTTGCATGCAATTGGCCATCGCGCAAGGTTAAAACGCGCTCGCAACATCGCGCCAGCTTCTCATCGTGCGTTACCAAAATGAGCGTACTGTTTGATGCCTGATTAAGGCTAAACAGTAAATCAATAATACGCTCTCCCGTTGCAATATCTAAGTTGCCCGTTGGCTCATCGGCAAACAGAATAGCGGGTTGCGGGGCGAATGCTCTTGCTATAGCTACGCGTTGCTGCTCGCCACCTGATAACTGCTTAGGGTAATGCGTAAATCGATCGGCCAAGCCTACTTTTGCCAGCGTTTCTGCCGCTATTTGTTTTGCATCTCGTCTATTAGCCAGTTGCAGTGGCAACATCACATTCTCTAGCGCGGTCATGGTGCTCAATAATTGAAACGATTGAAATACAAAACCCATGCGTTTGCCGCGCACCGCCGCACGGGCGTCTTCATCCAAGCCACTAAATGGCACACCTTCTACCGTCACGCTACCACTGCTAGGATTATCCAGCCCCGCCAACAAGCCCAGCAAGGTTGATTTGCCGGAACCCGAACTACCAACAATCGCCACACTCTCACCTTGAGTCACCTCTAAATTCAAATTGCGCAAAATTTCAATGATGTTATCAGTCTCGCCCACACTTTTAGCTAAGTTTGTCGCTAAAATAGCAGGGTAAGACGTTAGTTTATTTAGCGTTGATTGATTATTTGGCGCACTATTATTAGAGTCAGAAAGTAACATACATGTATTCTCGTTTTTTAGGTGTTCTATTATTAAATTGGCTACTTGGTTTTAGTCTCATTGTAACGGCTTTGGTTGCAATGCCCGTGTCGGCCAAATTAATAAACCCATCAACTCAAACCATTTTGGTATTTGGCGATAGCTTATCAGCGAGTTATGGCTTGCCACAAGGGCAAGGCTGGGTGGCGCTTTTAGAAACCAAGTTAGCTCAAAACCAAGCAGGTAAAACCACCTATAAAGTGATTAATGCCAGCATCAGTGGCGAAACCACCAGCGGCGGCTTAGCGCGTTTTAGCGCTGCACTTGCAACACACAAACCTAATATCGTAATTTTAGAACTAGGTGCAAACGACGGTTTACGCGGTTTGCCCATCACAGAAATGCAAGCCAATTTAAACCAAATGATTGCGCAAGCCAAAGCTAAAAAAATAAAATTGCTGTTAATCGGCATGAAAATTCCGCCCAATTATGGCTTAAAATACACCAAAAATTTTAGCACCGCCTACATCAATTTAGCCAAACAATATAACATTGCATTAGTACCGTTTTTGCTAGAGGGCGTTGCTGGCAAGCCAGAGTTGATTCAAGCCGATGGCTTGCATCCGATTGCTGCAGCGCAACCACAGTTATTGGACAATGTATGGAAAGTACTTGCGAAATTGTTGAATAATCCAGTTGGTTTATTAAGGTAGTTTAGTAGCCAACCCAATTAACCACCAAACCCGTTTCATCACT
>JANXWL010000187.1 GCA_025351225.1 Methylotenera sp.
TGGTCGCTTTGGCGTCACGGCGGAATACTTGGCTTCCGCCGATCAAATTCAAATCAAAATGGCACAAGGCGCAAAACCAGGGGAAGGTGGCCAATTACCTGGCCATAAGGTTTCGCCATACATTGCAAAACTTAGATTTTCAGTACCAGGTGTGGGCTTGATTTCACCACCTCCACATCACGATATTTACTCAATTGAAGATTTAGCACAGTTGATTCATGATCTGAAAAATGCCAATCCTAAAGCTTCAATCTCAGTGAAATTGGTGTCAGAGACAGGTATTGGCACAGTAGCTGCAGGCGTGGCAAAAGCCAAATCAGACCACATTGTAGTAGCAGGTCACGATGGTGGCACGGGTGCATCGCCAATTTCAAGCGTGAAGCACGCAGGTACGCCATGGGAGCTTGGCCTTGCCGAAACGCAACAAACTTTGGTGTTAAACCAGTTGCGTGGACGCGTAGTATTGCAAGTCGATGGTCAAATGAAAACAGGCCGTGACGTATTAATTGGTGCGCTGCTAGGCGCAGATGAATTTGGCTTTGCAACCGCGCCGCTAGTGGTTGAGGGCTGTATTATGATGCGCAAATGCCATCTCAATACATGCCCTGTTGGCGTGGCGACGCAAGATCCAGAATTACGCAAAAAATTTACAGGTCAGCCCGAGCATGTGGTGAATTTCTTCTTCTTTGTGGCAGAAGAGTTGCGCGACTTGATGGCTAGCATTGGCATTGCCAAGTTTGAAGATTTAATCGGTCGCGCCGATTTGTTAGATATGAAAGCGGGTATCGATCATTGGAAAATACACGGCTTAGATTTCAGTAAAGTGTTCCACTTGCCTGATATGCCAGCGAGTGTATCGCGTAAAAATAACGATGTGCAAGACCATGGTTTGGTAAACGCGCTAGATAACCAATTGATTAAATTGGCTAAAACAGCGTTAGAAACAAAGGAAAAAGTGACGATTGACCTGCTGATTAGCAATACAAATCGTACGGTAGGTACTATGCTTTCAAACCAAGTTGCCACACGATACGGCAATACAGGCTTAGCAGATGATACGATTCATGTGAATTTTACTGGCACATCTGGGCAAAGTTTTGCCGCATTTTTGGCCAAAGGCATCACGTTTAACCTCACGGGCGAAGGTAACGATTACGTTGGCAAAGGCTTATGTGGTGGCCGCATCGTGATTAAACCACCAGTCGCATTTAGGGGCATTCCGCACGAAAACATCATCATCGGTAACACGGTTATGTATGGCGCAACTACTGGCGAGGCATATTTTAATGGTGTTGCGGGCGAGCGTTTCTGTGTGCGTAACTCTGGTGCGAGTGCCGTGGTAGAAGGTTTAGGTAATCATGGTTGCGAATATATGACAGGCGGTACGGTTGTTGTTTTGGGCCTCACAGGCCAAAACTTCGCTGCGGGTATGAGTGGTGGTGTTGCTTATGTATATGACGAAGATGGTTTGTTTGCTAAACGCTGCAATATGGGCATGGTATCGCTTGAGGAAGTGGCGCATCAAGCCAGTGTTGCAAATGATGCTGTGCATCATTTGGATCAACCCGACGAAGTAACGCTGTTGGCTTTGATAAACAAACACCTTGAATATACAGGAAGCGTGCGCGCTAAAGCGATTCTAGCGGATTGGGAACATGCGCGTGCTAAGTTCGTAAAAGTAATGCCGAACGAGTATAAACGCGCTTTAATTGAACTAGCAGAAGATAAAATATTGGTGGCTGCATAATGGGTAAAGGCATTTAGTATGGGTAAAGTCACGGGTTTCATGGAGTTTGAACGTCTGGCAGAGGCAAATCTGCCAGTTAAAGATCGCGTTAAAAATTACAAAGAATTTGTCTTGCATCTGACTGACGAACAAGCTAAGCAACAGGGCGCACGCTGTATGGATTGCGGCATTCCATTTTGCACTACAGGGTGCCCTGTTAACAATATCATTCCTGATTTCAATGATTTGGTTTATAGCCAAGATTGGAAATCGGCAATTGATGTGCTGCATTCTACCAATAACTTTCCTGAGTTCACTGGCCGTATTTGCCCCGCCCCATGTGAGGCAGCATGCACGCTTAACATCAATAACGACGCGGTTGGCATTAAGTCTATTGAGCACGCGATTATAGATAAAGCGTGGGAAAATGATTGGGTAATACCGCAAATTAACTCGAATAAAACAGGTAAAAAAATAGCGGTTGTAGGCTCTGGGCCAGCTGGATTGGCTGCTGCACAGCAATTAGCGCGCGCTGGCCACAATGTAACCGTGTTAGAAAAAAATGACCGTATTGGTGGTTTGTTGCGCTATGGTATCCCTGATTTTAAAATGGAAAAAACGCATATTGATAGACGTATGGCGCAAATGGCGGCTGAAGGTGTGGAGTTTAAAGTCAATCAGTATGTTGGCCAAAATGTTAACGCAGAAGATCTGATTAATAGTTACGACGCAGTGATTTTAGCAGGTGGCGCAGAGCATCCGCGCGATTTGCCCGTGCAAGGCCGTGAGCTTGATGGCGTGATGTATGCAATGGATTTTTTACCTGCCCAAAACAAAGTGGTCGCAGGTGACAAAGTGGCTAACCAAGTAATGGCGACTAATAAACACGTGGTTGTG
>JANXWL010000064.1 GCA_025351225.1 Methylotenera sp.
AATTAGGTAAAATCAGGATACAAAACTAAATATCATTATGTTCGCTGCGAATAAACTGGCAACAAATCAAAACGCGTCAATACAAGCACCCAATTAAACCCTTGGTTACATTATAATCACAATAAAGCGCTATAATCCATAACATAAACAATTATTTTGTTACATTTTATTTACAATTGAGAATATTACTTTGTCAAAGCTAATTACTGTCAATAACGAATTGCAGCAACTCAATTTAATCTTAGCTGCACAGCATCATGACCCTTTTAATTTTCTCGGGTTGCACGATAAAGATAAAAAACAGTTTGTTTTTCGTACTTTTTTGCCTGACGCTAAAAACACTTGGTTAAAAGTGGGTGCCGACTGGGTGCCATTAGAGAAGGTGCATCAAGATGGCCTATTTACATGGCAAGGCAGCAAAAAACCCGCTACTCCCTGTTTGTTAAAAATTGAACGTAATGGCAACATCGTCGAGTCGTACGATACCTATTCGTTTGCGCCATTTATTACCGATGATGAATTGCATTTATTTGCAGAAGGTCAACTAAATCACGCTTACAACACACTTGGCGCGCATGAATGCACATTGCAAGGGGTAACAGGGGTTCGCTTTGCGGTATGGGCGCCCAGCGCCGAGCGCGTGAGTGTTGTAGGCAATTTTAACAACTGGGATGGTCGTGTTAGCTCGATGCGCGCACGTGGAGGCAGTGGTGTGTGGGAGCTTTTTATTCCGCACCTTAACGCAGGCGATTTATATAAGTTTGAAATTCGTAATCGTCAAACTGGATCAGTTTTTAGCAAGATTGACCCTTACGGGCGCGAGTTTGAGTTACGTCCTGGCACAGCATCGCGCGTCACAAACACCAATCAATACCAATGGAACGATAAAACTTGGTTAAAAGACAGAGGTCAGCTTGATTGGCTGCACGCACCATTTAACTGCTACGAAGTGCATTTAGGCAGCTGGCAACGCAAGGATGGCGATGCCTTGCTTAGCTATCGAGAGCTTGCAGAAAAGCTTGTCCCTTATGTGGCGGAAATGGGCTACACGCACATTGAATTGCTGCCAATTACCGAGCATCCACTAACTGAATCTTGGGGCTATCAAACTACAGGCTATTTTGGCGTCACTAATCGCCACGGCACACCAGACGATTTGCGCTTTTTGGTTGATGCCTGCCACCAAGCCAATATCGGCGTCATTTTGGATTGGGTGCCTGGGCATTTTCCTAAAGATGATTGGGCACTGGCACGCTATGACGGCAGCGCTCTCTACGAGCATGAAGACCCGCGCTTAGGCGAACATCAAGACTGGGGTACGTTGATATTCAACTATGGCCGCAACGAGGTGCGCAACTTTCTAGTTTCAAACGCCTATTTCTGGTTAGAAGAGTTTCATATTGATGGCCTGCGTGTCGATGCAGTTGCATCAATGTTATACCTCGATTACTCGCGCAAAGCAGGCGAATGGTTGCCCAACAGATTTGGTGGTCGCGAGAATCTAGAAGTCATTGATTTTATTAAACAACTTAATACCATCGTACATCAAGATTTCCCTGGTGCACTCACCATTGCAGAAGAATCAACCGCATGGCCTGGCGTATCGCGCCCCGTGTATTTAGGTGGCTTAGGCTTCAGCATGAAGTGGAATATGGGCTGGATGAACGATAATTTGGCATACATTGAAAACGATCCAGTGCATCGCAAATATCATCATGACAAACTCACCTTTGGGCAGCTGTATGCCTACAGCGAAAACTTTGTACTGCCATTTTCGCACGATGAAGTGGTGCACGGAAAAGGCTCATTAATTGGCAAAATGCCAGGCGATGGCTGGCAAAAATTCGCTAACTTGCGACTTTTGTTGACATTACAAATGACCAGCCCTGGTAAAAAACTCAACTTCATGGGCAACGAAATCGCGCAAGGCCGCGAATGGAACGTGAACAGCAGTTTAGACTGGCATTTGCTTGAAAATCATTATCCTGACCACAAGTACCATCAAGGTGTTCAAGCGGTTTCTCGCGATTTAAATTTGCAGTATCGCAGCCTCAAATGTTTGTATGAACTAGATTTTGAACCACAAGGTTTCGATTGGATTGATTGCCACGACTCTGACCAATCGATTATTAGTTTTATTAGGCGCGCTCGCGATGATAGTTTTGCTATAATAGTGTTGAATTTTACGCCTGTGTTGCGACATAACTATCGCATTGGCGTGCCTACTGGCGGTCAATATAAAGAAGTGTTTAACAGTGATGCAGCAGTGTATGGCGGTAGCAACCAAGGTAACGGTAGCGGCTTGCAAGCGGAAAATGTCGCTTGGATGAACCAGAGACAATCGCTGTTAATCACCTTGCCGCCTCTAGCTGGCTTAATCATAACCTTGGCTTAATCTTGGCTAACTTAATGACATAAACAATTTTTATAATTTGCCCAACTTTTTTAACTAATAACATTCAACAATAATAATTACTTGTTTTAAATCATAAATGACAACTCTGACGCAATTCCCTACTTGGCAAAAACTTTGTGCGCACCAAAAAACGGTCGCACCACTGCATATGCGTGATTTGTTCGCAGCCGACCCAAAACGCTTTGAAAAATACAGTCTAAAGTTTGACGATTTATTGTTCGATTACTCTAAACATCGTATTACCGATGAAACGCTGCCTTTGCTATTGCAAATGGCACGCGAAGCCAAAATAGAAGAATGGCGCGATAGTATGTTTGCAGGTGAAAAAATCAATATCACCGAAAATCGCGCTGTGCTGCACACCGCCCTGCGCAACCGCGCTAGTACACCAGTGTACGTGGATGGCAAAGATGTGATGCCTGACGTAAACGCAGTGCTGGCACAAATGCGCACCTTTAGCGATAAAGTGCGCAACGGCAGATGGCTTGGCTACACTGGTAAACGCATCACTGACATTGTGAATATTGGCATTGGTGGCTCTGATTTAGGTCCAGTAATGGTCTGTGACGCGCTAAAACCCTATTCGCAAGCAGGCTTGGACATCCATTTTGTGTCGAATATTGACGGTGCACATCTCATGCGTGCGCTAGAAAAATGCAAGGCTGAAACTACGCTGTTTATTGTGGCCTCAAAAACCTTTACCACGCAAGAAACCATGACCAACGCGACTTCTGCACGTACTTGGTTCTTAGAAAGCGCAAAAGATAGCGGCCATGTTGCCAAACATTTTGTGGCACTATCAACCAATGCCAAAGCAGTGGCTGATTTTGGCATCGATACTGCCAATATGTTCCAGTTTTGGGATTGGGTTGGCGGCCGTTATTCGCTATGGTCTGCCATTGGCTTAAGTATTGCCTTGTACGTTGGCATGGATAATTTTGAAGCCTTGCTCA
>JANXWL010000073.1 GCA_025351225.1 Methylotenera sp.
GACAAGCTTTCTGGGCATTTACACCCGCTCAATTATTGCTTAGGTTTGGCCAAAGGCGCAGTTAGCTTAGGCGTGCAGATTTTTCAGCACTCGGCAGTAACCGCCATGCAACAAGGTGAAAGTGTAATTTTAAGGTCGCAAAGTGGCCAAGTTAAAGCCAAATTTGTGGTGCTGGCATGTAATATGTATTTGCCAGAAATTGCGCCACAACTCGCGCCAAAAATCGCTAATCGCATTATGCCAGTCGGCACTTATATTATTGGCACAGAGCCAATAGAATCAAGCCTTGCAACACGGTTAATCCCCAGTAACGCTGCTGTTTGCGACACTAATTTCGTGCTAGATTATTTTAGGATGTCGCGCGATAAAAGAATGATTTACGGCGGCCGCGTGAGTTATAGCGCGATGACACCACCCAATTTAACGCAAAGTATGCAAGCGCGCATGGTCGAGACTTTTCCGCAGCTAAAAAATACTAAAGTGGAATACACTTGGGGCGGGTTTGTGGATATTAGTATGAATCGTGCACCCGATTTTGGCCGAGTTGCACCTAATGTTTTTTACTTGCAAGGTTTTTCAGGCCACGGTGTAGCATTGACAGGTATGGCGGGTAAACTGGTGGCGGAGGCTATTGCTGGACAATCAGCGCGGTTTAATGTGATTGAAAAAATACCACATTATGATTTTTTTGGTGGTAAATTATTGCGAACACCGGCATTGGTACTGGGTATGGCTTGGTATCAGCTGCGCGAGTTGCTGGGTTAGGATTGTCGAGTAAAAACGAAAATGTGTGGGTGCTTGCCTTAATCGCCGTGACGGTTTTGTGGGGCTGGTCATATACGGCTATTCATCAGGCATTAGTCGAATTAAGCGCATCTACATTCAATGCATATCGCTTTATTGTTGGCGCTATAGTGATGCTACCTTTTGTGATAAAAAAATTAATTCACAGCACCCGTTTAGATTGGTATGCCGGCAGTTATGCTGGCTTGGTGCTGTTTTTAGCTTTTACTTTTCAGACGTCTGGAATTGCTTATACTACGGCGTCTAATGCAGCTTTTATTACAGGTTTGGCAGTTATATTTACACCATTTCTCGCAAAAATTTTCTTAAAAGAGAGCCCAAAACGTCAACAGATTATTGGTGCAGTTTTAGCTGCAATAGGGCTGGCGATGCTAACTATTAAAAACTTTTCTGTGCATGCAGGTGATACTTTAATATTAGCCTGTGCAGTGTTTACTGCTTTGCACATTATTGTGCTTGCTAAAGTGAGTAAAAATCACGATGTTGCGCTACTGGCGTTTATTCAAGTGTTGGTTGTTGCGTTACTATCTTTACTGTGGGCACTTGTTAGTGGGCAAGTAACTTTGCCGCGTACACCGCAAAGTTATTCGACCATTGTAATTACGGGTATCGTAGGTACTGCCATTGCCTATTTTGTGCAAACTAAGGCGCAAGTGCAAACAGCGCCTAATAAAATCGCATTAATTATTGTGTTAGAACCTGTCTTTGGTGGCTTGTTTGGATATTTGTTGGCTGGAGATCGCTTAACAACCGTAAATATGTTTGGAGCATTATTCATTATTATTGCGATGGTAACAACAGAACTAAAGTTGCGATTGATTAAGACTTAATTAACTTGATTGTTCAAAAATTGAGAAGGGTAATGTCTTTTGTTAGCATCAAAATTTCACAATAATAATATCTTTATTATACACATAAAAAACTTCATCCCGCACCCAGCCTAGCGATTCATACAGCTTTTGCGCATTTATATTGGTTTTTGCTGTACTCAAATCTAAACGAGCAAGCCCGTTATTTTTAGCATATTCATATGCCTCTAGCATTAGCGACTTACCAGCTCCAGTTTTCCTTGCATTTGTAGTCACAAACAAATCATATAGTACGCCAATTTTTACAGCTGCCACAGAGCAAAAACTCGGGTAAATTTGGCAAAAGCCAATCAATATTTGCTTTTCATTTTCTGCCACTAAAATCACAGATTCTGAGTTGTTTAGGCGCTCTGCAATAAAGGTTTTGGCCAGCGCAATATCAGGTGTCTGCTCATAAAATTGGCGATAGGTATCAAACAATTGTGCAAGTTGGCTTAAGTCTGCAGTGCTGGCATGGCGTATAGCAAGCATAATTTATTTACTGGGATGATTAAAAGTAGCCGTTGGGTGTGCAATGCTGCCATCACCATACGCGCGAACAACTTCGGCAATCACTACTTGATAGCCGTTTAACCAATTGGCTTGGTTGGCCTTGGCTTCAAGGTGTTTTGGGTGCTGCATTAAAGCCTGCAGGCTTTGCAAGTCTTGCCAATAATACACATTGCACACTCGACCAGTTTTTGCATTCTCCCAACTTTCTTCGCCAAGATAGCCTTCGGTTTCTTTTGCGGCCGCAGCAATGGCGTTGTCCAGCGCATAAAACGCATGGTTATATTGTTTTTTGTCAAAAATAAAAGTAGCAGAAATCATATTACTCTTGTAATGGTTGCGCATTAAGTGCAGCCTGAATCACCTCGGTTAATACATTGCCGTATTGTGCAATGCTGTCAGTTGCGGCGTAGGCATAGCCTATTAACAAACCTTTTTCGCGGGCTTCACCAACGCAGTAGTTGGATAGTGGGTAGACGCGTAAACCATGCTGAGCGGCCATTTCAGCCACTTTTACGTCGTCAATATGCGAGTCAAATTCAACTACCAAATGTAAGCCTGAGTCGACCATTGATAACCTTGCACCTACACTAGCAATGGGGGCAAGCGCGTTTTGTAGCATGCGTCGCCTTTCAGCATAAGTCTGACGCATACGCCGAATATGACTGGCAAAATGACCTTCCTCAATAAAATCGGCCATTGCAGCTTGTATCATCACTTGCCCGGGGCGTTGCAACTCGTACAAACCATTTTTAAATGCGGCTACCAATTGTGGTGGCACAACCATGTAACCTAAGCGAATACCTGGGTACATGACTTTTGAAAACGTACCCAAATACAGTACGCGCCCATGTTCATCCATGCCTTGCAATGACGAAATGGGGCGGCCTTCAAAGCGAAATTCGCTATCGTAATCGTCCTCAATAATCCATGCATTAGTGTTGGCAGCGTAGTCTAATAGTAAACGTCTACGACCGTAGCTCATCACTATGCCTTTTGGGTATTGATGCGATGGCGTGGTGTAAATTAGGCGCGGTTTTACACGAAAATCTTGCATGCTAGGTGCCATGCCTTCGTTGTCCACAGAAACAGGGTGTAGCTGCAAACCATTCACTTCTAAAACGCGCCGCGCAGCCCAATAGCCAGGATTTTCTACCCACGCACTATCGCCGTCATCAGTTAGCAAACGTGCGCACAAATCAATCGATTGCTGCGTGCCAGAGGTGATGATGACTTGGTTTAAGTTTAAATTAACCGCGCGTGACACGCGTAAATAATCTGCAATCGCTTGGCGTAATGGCAAATGCCCACCATCATGGCTACTGTCTAATAATGATGGGTTAAGCGCGCGCCAATGGCGGTTAAGCAAACGTCGCCACAGCGCAATAGGAAAGCGCGAGTAATCGTCTGCGCCAGGCGAAAAAGGCTGTACTTCGTGACCGTTTAGGTGGTTGTCGGGCGAATTTGATGCGGCTAAACCACGCTTAGATAGCGTAACTTCTCTTGTGGTTTCGAGGCTTGTGGCTTCGAGTGATTTTACTGCAGGTGTACTTTTAGATTGATTTTCTACTTGCTTGAATAGCGCATCGGTTTGCTTGTAACAAACAAAAGTTCCGCTGCCTGTTTTGGCCGCTACATAGCCTTCATCTAATAGTTGGTCAAATGCGGCTAAAATGGTGTTGCGCGAAACGTTTAAATCGACGCTTAAGCTACGTGTAGAGGGCAAGCGACTGCCAGAAGGCAGAATTTGCTCGGTAATCGCGCGACGTATAGCCTCGTACACGCGCCTGTGATTAGCCATACGTGCGGGAAATTTGTGATGCGTTAGGTGCGTTAGCAACCATTCTGAAAGCACAAGTTGTTTCATTATGTAGTGTTGTTTTAAAAGACGATGTGTTAAAGTGGTTCTATCTAATTAACTTAAATGGCTCTTGTAGCATTACCAATTAAAGCGATAGTATACTGCTAACAGATTTGTTGCAAGCGCACTAGTAAGCCTATAATTTTGCTTATAGACTAGCTGTAACGGTTTGGCTAAAACATGAAAACGCATACACGAAAACCGATTGTATTACTGCCTGCCGATGTTAAACAAATCGGCGAGCATCCTTTTCATGCGGTTGGACAAAAATATATATTGGCAGTAGCGCAGGCTGCAGAAGCTATGCCGCTACTGATTCCCGCCATTAGTGAACACTTAAGCATGGATGACTTGCTGGCTAGCGCGGATGGCATTTTATTTACAGGCTCTCCTGCCAACGTGCATCCGTCACATTTTGGGCAAGCTGTGTATGACGCATCTCTGCCACTAGACCCTGCGCGTGACGCACTTACTTTAAAACTGATGCGCGCTGCCATTGATGCTGGTGTGCCAGTTTTGGCGATTTGTCGTGGATTTCAAGAGCTAAACGTGGTTTTTGGCGGCAGTTTGCACCAAGCCGTGCAAGAGCAAACGGGTAAAAGTGATCACCGCGAACCTAAAGATTTGCCATTAGACACACAGTATGCGGTGAGTCACTCAGTGAGTTTGGTTAAAAACGGCCAACTTGCAAAAATTATTGGCGCCGAACATATGATGGTAAATTCGCTACACGGTCAAGGTATTGATAGTCTTGGTGCGGGCTTGCGGGTAGAGGCGCATGCGCCAGACGGCTTGGTAGAAGCCATTAGCGTGGATGATGCAAAGGCCTTCGCGTTAGGCGTTCAGTGGCATCCAGAATGGAAAGTAATGGAAAACCCACAATATTTAGCTATATTTAAAGCTTTTGGCGATGCATGCAGAATCAAAATGCAAGATAACAAACCACCAGACTAGCCCATTAATAAATAAAATAAACTAACTATAACTACAAAATTAAGCTGGAGAATGAAATGGTAGAAACGAATAACTTAAACCTGAAGAACTTTCAATTAGCGGATATGGACCGTTGGTTAACGGATAATAATATTACCGAAATTGAATGCTTAGTACCCGATTTAACAGGTGTTGCACGTGGCAAAATTTTACCACGTGAAAAGTTTAGCACTGATCGCGCTATGCGCTTGCCAGAGGCAGTGTTAGGTGTAACCGTGACAGGTGAATCGCCAGAAGGCCATGCGGGTTATGACAACGTAATGGGTTTTACGGATAAAGATATGGTGTTATTGCCAGATCCTACAACGCTCAGATTAGTGCCTTGGGCGCAAGATCCTACCGCGCAAGTAATCATGGATTGTGTCAATCACGATGGCAGCCCGATTGATTTTGCGCCGCGCAATGTATTGCGCCGTGTGGCTAATTTGTATAAAGACCTCGGCTGGACGCCAATTGTTGCGCCAGAGCTAGAATTTTATTTACTCGCCCGTAATACCGATCCAGATTTGGTATTAACTCCGCCAATAGGTCGCAGTGGCCGTCGTGAGACAAGCCGCCAATTATATTCAATCGATGCGGTAAACGAATTTGACCCACTATTTGAAGATATTTACGACTATTGTGAAATCATGGGGCTAGAGCTAGATACGCTGATTCACGAATTTGGCGCAGGCCAAATGGAAATTAACTTTATGCACGATCAGCCGATGATTCTGGCTGATAAAGCCTTCTTTTTTAAACGGGTGATGCGTGAAGCGGCGATGCGGCATGATATGTATGCCACTTTTATGGCCAAACCGATGCAGCACGAGCCAGGCTCGGCCATGCATATTCATCAAAGCGTGCTTGATACTAAAACTGGCCAAAATATTTTTAGCCTGCCCAATGGTGAAGCTTCGCCATTATTTTTTAACTATATTGCAGGCCTGCAAAAATATCTGCCAGCTGCTATGGCACTACTTGCGCCTTATGTAAACTCATACCGCCGTATTGTGCGCGATGGCGCAGCGCCGATTAATATTGAATGGGGCTATGATAACCGTACTGTAGGTATTCGCGTGCCAATATCTGGTTCAGCCGATCGTCGTGTAGAAAATCGAGTGGTGGGTGCGGACGCTAACCCATACTTAGCCATGGCGGTTACATTGGCTTGTGGTTATTTGGGCATCAAAGAAAAACTAAAGCCTACAGAAGTGACCACTGGCAGTGCTTACGCGCACGATTATCAATTGCCACGCGGCTTGTCAGAAGCATTAAGAGAATTAGAAAACGCCAAAGCTCTGCATGAAGTGTTGGGCAAAAACTTTGTGGATGTGTACTTAGCGGTAAAAGAAACCGAGCATGACGAGTTTATGCGCGTGATTAGTCCGTGGGAGCGTGAGCACTTACTTATGCACGTGTGAAAACACTAGCTTATGCACGTGTGAAAACACTAGTTGATGCCTGTTTAAAAATAAACATTGTGAATGCACGCATGAAAGTATGAGTTTTAAATTGGGAAGCTGATTTAATTTTTTAAGAATTGAGAACGACATGAATACCATTACCGATTTTACAAACGATATACAAACCATTGATTCTGCACATTATATGCACCCATTTACCGACCATAAAGGTTTGGCGGAAAAAGGCGCACGCATTATTACCAAAGCCGATAATGTGTATATTTGGGATTCGGAAGGCCATAAGATTTTTGATGCCATGTCTGGCTTATGGTGCGTGAATGTGGGCTATGGACGTAAAGAGTTGGTGGATGCTGCAGCCAAGCAAATGACTGAGCTACCTTATTACAATAGCTTTTTTCAAACAGCCACTGTACCAGCGGTAAAGTTGGCTGAAAAAATTGTGCAATTGGCGGGCGATAATTACAGTCACGTATTTTTTAGTAGCTCGGGCTCAGAGTCGAATGACACCAATATCCGCATGGTACGCCATTATTGGGCAACTTTAGGCCAACCAGAGCGTAAAGTGATTATATCGCGCAACAATGCTTATCATGGCTCTACCATGGCAGGTGCATCGCTGGGTGGCATGGGCGGCATGCATGCGCAAGGTGGTTTGCCGATTCCAGATATTGCCCACATTGAACAGCCTTATCATTATGGCCTCGCACCAACCGAAGACCGTGATGCGTTTGGCATGCGCGCCGCGGGTTGGCTAGAAACTAAAATCTTAGAAATCGGCGCCGAAAAAGTAGCGGCCTTTATTGGCGAGCCTGTGCAAGGCGCGGGTGGTGTGATTATTCCACCTAAAACCTATTGGCCAGAAATTCAACGTATTTGTGATAAATACGGTATTTTGCTCATTTGCGATGAGGTGATTTGTGGCTTTGGGCGCGTGGGTAAATGGTTTGGCTCACAATTATTAGGCTGCAAGCCCGATTTAATGACTTTTGCCAAAGGTGTCACCTCTGGCTATATTCCGCTTGGTGGCGTGGTAGTTGGCAAACGGGTGGCTAAAGTATTAATTGAGCTAGGCGGTGAATTTAATCATGGCTACACGTACTCTGGTCACCCTGTGGCTTGCGCGGTGGCATTAGCTAATATCGATATTTTAGAACACGAAGGTTTGGTCGACCGCGTACTCAACGAAACAGGGCCTTATTTAGCGCAGCAATATGCCGAGTTAGCTAAACATCCGCTGGTTGGCGGTGCTGAGAGTATCGGTTTAATGGCAGGTTTTGTGTTAATGAAAGACAAAGCGAATCATATTGCGTTTGATGAGGACGTAGGCGTAGGCATGATTTGCCGTGGCCATTGTTTTGCCAATGGATTAATCATGCGCGCGGTGGGTGACCGCATGATTATTGCACCACCTTTATGCACCACAAAAGCGCAAATTGACGAGATGATGGTGCTGATTCACAAGTGCTTAAACGCTACATTGAATGACTTAGAGCAACGTGGTTTAATGCACCATGTAGCGCTTAAAATGAATGTTGCGTAACATGAATTATTAACATGCTAGAATTATTTAGCTAGTATTATTTTATGGCTATTGTTTTGTTGGTTTTACGGTAATTTGTAACGATTTGCAAGTAAACAATTTTTCAATTATTCACTAAACTTTAAAAGGGGTTAATTATGAAGTTATCTAATAGCAAATACTTGTTGAGTATGGCAGTAATAGGTGCAGGACTAACGCTTGCGGGATGTGGAGAATCAGATAAAACTGCGGCGGACGCAAGTAAGCCTGCAGCAAGTACAGAAGTGGCAGCAGCTGCCCCAGCTGCGGGTGAAGAAGAAAAAGTGCTGAATATTTATAATTGGTCAGACTATTTAGCTGAAGACACAATCCCTAACTTTGAAAAAGAAACGGGCATTAAAGTACGCTATGATATTTTTGATAGCAACGAGATTTTGCATGCAAAAATGATTGCTAAAAATACGGGTTACGACATTGTGGTGCCATCTTCTAACTGGGGAAAAATGCAAATAGATGGCGGATTAATTCAAAAACTAGACAAAAGCAAATTACCCAACTGGAAGAACCTAGACCCTACCGTATTAGCACAATTGGCACAGCTTGATCCAGGTAACGAGCATTTGGTAGATTGGTTATGGAGTTACACTACCGTTGGCATTAACGTGGATAAAGTAAAAACAGCGTTAGGCGATATGCCAATGCCAGAAAATACTTGGGATTTAGTATTTGATCCTAAATATACGTCTAAACTTAAATCATGTGGCATTTCAATGTTAGATGCACCTTCTGAGGTATTCCCAATTGCATTGCGTTATGTACATAAACCAGAGTTTAGCTTGGTAGAGGCGGATTATAAAGCTGCATTCGATATGCTGATGAAAGTACGTCCTGATATTAAACGCTTTAACTCTGGTGGTCAGATTGAAGATTTAGCCAGCGGCAATATCTGCGTAGCACTAGGCTGGGCGGGCGATTTCAACTTGGCGCGTAAACGCTCTATCGAGAATAAGTCCGAGCAACATATTGAGGCGCTGGTAACCAAAATGGGCGGCTATATGTTTATGGATACCATGGCGATTCCTGCAGATGCCAAACATCCTAACAACGCACACAAATTTATTAACTATATTTTAGAAGGTAAAGTGCATGCAGGTTTAACCAATGCAGTGACGTATGCCAACCCAAATAAAGCGGCTACGCCATTTGTGAGCGATGAAATTAAAAATAATAAAACTATTTACTTGTCAGATGCAGATGTTAAAAACTTGATTCCACCAGGCAATGTGGATAACGCCACGCGTCGTATCGAAACACGTTTATATACACAGTTTAAAACAGGTACTTAAAGCTACATACAAAGGCTTGTACTCGAGTAACTGTTTGCGCAAGTCTTTGTTTTTTTTAATATAGATAGCTAAAATATTTAGCTAATATTTAATTTGGTATTTTCTTATTCGGGGTTCATATGGCGACTGCACCTAAACCGCAAACAGATAGCAAAGCAATAACAAAAGAAGTGTTACTTAGAGTAGAAGGCGTTACTAAAATTTACGATGGCACCGTAAAAGCAGTTGATAATGTTTCGCTTACGGTGAATAAAGGTGAAATTTTTGGTCTGCTGGGTGGTTCTGGTTGCGGCAAATCAACCTTGCTACGCATGATGGCAGGTTTTGAAAAGCCGACAAAAGGTAAAATTTTTCTAGATAATCAAGACATCACCGATTTGCCATCATACCAACGCCCAATCAATATGATGTTTCAATCCTACGCGCTTTTTCCGCATTTAAGCGTTTGGGAGAATGTTGCCTTTGGTCTAAAGCGCGACAATATGCCAAAGGATGAAATCGCTAAGCGCGTTGATGCCATGTTGACGCTCGCGCAACTCAATAAATACGCACAACGCAAGCCACATCAGCTATCAGGTGGCCAACAGCAACGTGTTGCGTTGGCGCGCAGCTTGGCAAAAAGGCCTAAATTGTTGCTATTAGATGAACCACTGGGTGCGTTAGATAAAAAATTGCGCGAAACCACGCAATTAGAGCTAGTGAATATTATCGAAGAAGTGGGCGTGACCTGCGTATTGGTGACGCATGACCAAGAAGAAGCCATGACTATGGCCAGTCGTATTGCGGTGATGTCAGAGGGTTATTTCTTACAAATTGGCGAGCCAGATGTCATATACGAAACGCCAAACAGCCGTCAAGTAGCTGACTTTATTGGTAATGTGAATATGTTTGAAGGTGAGGTGATTGTAGATGAGCCAGATCACATCATCGTTAAATGCGACGAGTGCACGCACTATGTTGGGCATGGGTTTACAGGTAATAAGGGCATGGCGGTAGGTGTAGCTTTGCGGCCAGAAAAGATTATGTTGTCTAAAGATAAGCCAAAAGGTGAATACAACTGGGCTGAGGGTGTGGTTACTGAGATTGTATATTTTGGCGATCACACAACATATCACCTTAAAACCGCCGCAGGCCATGTAATTAAAGCGCAGGAAATTAACAACACGCGTGATTTAAGCTGCGGCCTTACTTGGGGCGACCATGCCTACATGCATTGGGGCGATTTGGCCATGATTGTACTTACTCACTAATGATTTTTTTAGCTCACTAATAATTTTCTGGGGATAATAGCGATGAATATGCTCAAAAATTTATTTCAAGGTAACAAGCTGGTTATCGGCATTCCATATGGCTGGTTTCTATTGCTGGTGGCTATTCCATTATTGATTGTGATGAAGATTAGCCTGTCAGAAATGGAGGCAACCTCTGTTTCTAATATGATTAGCTGGACTAATGGCCTGCCAACATTGAAGCTTAACTTCGCTAACTATCAGTTTATTTTTAGCGATGCACTTTATGTTAAAACCTATATTTCTTCAATCAAATATGCCCTAATAACCACGCTTATTTGCTTGGCGATTGGCTACCCGTTTGCCTATTTTATGGCGCGTGCGCCTAAGCACGTTCAGCCAACCCTGCTTATGCTGATTATGCTGCCATTTTGGACTTCATTTTTACTGCGTATTTATGCTTGGAAAACTTTATTGGTTAGTAATGGTGTTATCAATAATGTTTTGATGAGTTTGCATGTAATCAATGCGCCGCTAGAGATGATGAACAACTCGTTCTCACTCACCATTGGCATGGTGTATTCCTATTTGCCGTTTATGATTTTGCCACTATATGCCAATTTGTCTAAATTAGATTTGCGCTATTTAGAAGCGGCGGCAGATCTGGGAACCAGTCCATTTAAGGCGTTTTGGCTGATTACTGTGCCACTATCTAAGGCAGGCATTATTGCGGGTTCTATGCTGGTGTTTATTCCTGCGGTAGGTGAGTTTGTGATTCCTGAGCTGCTTGGCGGCCCTGATACGTTGATGATTGGCCGTGTGCTGTGGGATGAATTCTTTAGTAATAACGATTGGCCAATGGCGGCAGCAGTTGCGGTTGTTATGATTGCTTTGATTTTAGTACCAATGGCGATTCTTAACAAAGCAGAAGCAAAATTGGAGGAGGCTTAATCATGAGTCAAGCTTCGAATAAAGTCTTTGCAAATGGCTGGATGCTTGCGGTTTATTTGTTTTTATATTTACCTATCGTCACGCTGGTTGTGTTTTCGTTTAACGACTCAAAACTGGTCACTGTTTGGAGTCATGCCAGTACGCGTTGGTATAGTGCCTTAATGCAAGATAGTGATTTACTATCTGCTGTATTTTTGTCTTTAAAAATTGCATTTTTGTCGGCATTGATGTCGGTATTTTTTGGTACATTTACCGCATTTGCGCTTAATCGTTATAGACACTTTCGCGGCCGCACCATGTTATCTTCTATGGCAACCACGCCTTTAGTCATGCCTGATGTCATTGTGGGCCTATCCTTGTTGCTGATGCTGGTTTCATTGCAGCACTGGCTTGGTTTTCCACAGCGTGGTTTGTTCACTATTTTGCTCGGCCATGCATTATTGGGTACGGCTTATGCGGCGGTGGTAGTGACTTCGCGATTGAAAGAAATGGATGGTAGGTTAGATGAGGCCGCGATGGATTTAGGCAGTAAACCTTGGCAAGTATTTACTTTGGTGACTTTTCCTTTGCTGGTGCCAGCACTGGTTTCAGCGTTCTTGCTTACGTTTACATTGTCGTTTGACGATGTGGTGCTGTCGTCATTCCTGTCGGGCCCTGGTTTTAATACCATGCCGATGGTGATTTTCTCGCGTGCTCGGTTAGGGCTAAACCCCACCATTAATGCGGTTGCGACTGTGACGATTACTGTGGTGACTATTGCAGTAATCGCCTCTAGCTTTTACACCTCGCATATCGAACGCAAACGCAAACGCGAAATGGCCTTGGCTTACAGCGATAGCAATCAGTAAGCTTTATCAAAAAACAAGTTATTGAGGATTAGTTTCAAATGCTTCAAATTAAACACACGGCCTTAATTAAGCCAGGTAAAACATTATTAGCGGGTGCTTGGGTGGGTGCAGACTCTGGTGAAATGATTGATGTCACCAATCCAGCCAATGGCCAAGTAGTTGCAACTGTTCCGCGTATGGGCAAAGCTGAAACGGAGCGTGCCATTGTGGCTTCTGCAGCCGCACAAAAGCAATGGAAAAACCTTACCGCCGCTGCACGCGCAGCCATTCTAAAACGTTGGTTTGATTTAATTAAGCACCATGCTGAAGATTTAGCGCAAATTTTAACGGCTGAGCAAGGTAAGCCTTTAGCCGAATCGCGTGGCGAGGTAAATTACGGCGCCAGCTTTATTGAATGGTTCGCCGAAGAAGCCAAGCGTGTATATGGTGAGGTGATTCCTGCTACCAGTAACGACCGTAAGCTGCTGGTGATAAAGCAACCTATTGGCGTAACGGCTGCGATTACGCCGTGGAACTTCCCCATTGCCATGATAACGCGCAAAGCAGCACCAGCATTGGCTGCTGGCTGCAGCATGATTATTAAACCTGCCGAACAAACGCCGCTTTCTGCGATAGCACTTGCCGTATTGGCAGAAGAAGCAGGCATGCCGAGTGGTGTGCTGCAAGTCATCACTGGCAAAGCACGCGAAATCGGTGCGGCGATGACCGAAAGCCCGATTGTGACTAAATTATCATTCACAGGCTCTACCGAGGTAGGTCGTATATTAATGCGTCAATGTGCCGAAACGATTAAAAAATTATCGCTTGAGCTTGGTGGCAATGCCCCGTTTATCGTATTTGATGATGCCGATTTAGATGCCGCAGTTGAAGGCGCAATGATTAGCAAGTTCCGTAACGCTGGCCAAACCTGTGTATGCGCCAATCGGCTATTTGTGCAAGACGGCGTGTTTGATGCATTTGCTGCCAAGTTAGCTGCAAAAGTCAGCGCGCTGAAAGTAGGTGATGGTACGGGTGATGGTGTCACGCAGGGGCCATTAATTGATATGGCAGCGATTGAAAAAGTAGAAAACCATATTCAAGATGCGCTTAGCAAAGGCGCTAAATTACTGCAAGGTGGCAAACGCCATGCGCTAGGCAATACTTTTTTTGAACCTACAGTGCTGGCAGATGTGAGCGCTGACAGTTTGATATTTAGCGAAGAAACCTTTGGTCCCGTTGCGCCATTGTTCCGCTTTAAAACCGATGATGAGGTGATTGATCTGGCCAATCGCACAGAATTCGGGCTAGCCTCTTACTTTTATAGCCGTGATATTGGCCGTATTTGGCGAGTGGCAGAAGCGCTAGAATATGGAATGGTGGGCGTTAATACGGGCATGATTTCAACCGAAGTTGCGCCGTTTGGCGGCGTTAAGCAATCTGGTCTTGGCCGCGAAGGCTCGCATCATGGCATTGACGATTACCTAGAAATTAAATATATCGCCATGGCAGGTTTGTAAGGAAATATGATGGGTTCAGATATTAAAATTGATTGGCATCAGCGCGCAAAAACATTAAAAATTGACGGCCGTGCCGTGATTAATGGCAAGCGTGTAAATGCCGCAGACAGCAGCACCTTTGAATGTTTTTCACCCATTGATAATCGCAAACTTTGCGATGTGGCCAGTGGAAAATCGGCTGATATTGATTTAGCTGTGGCTGCCGCCCGTGCAGCATTTAATGCACGCACTTGGGCAGGTAAAACGCCACGCGAACGCAAACAAACCATGATTAAATTTGCCGATTTAATTATTGCCAATCGTGAAGAATTAGCCCTGCTTGAAACGCTCGATATGGGTAAGCCGATTACGGCTAGTTTGAATGTAGATGTGAATTCTGCCGCTAATAGTTTACGTTGGTTTGGCGAGGCAATTGATAAAGTGTATGACGAAATCGCGCCAACTGCTGACCACACGCTTGCCATGATTACTCGCGAGCCAATTGGCGTGGTTGGTGCGATTGTGCCGTGGAACTACCCCATGTTAATGGCTTGCTGGAAAATAGCGCCAGCATTGGCTTCTGGCAATAGTATTGTATTAAAACCATCAGAAAAATCACCACTTTCAGCTCTAAAAATAGCAGATATTGCATTAGAGGCAGGCATTCCAGCAGGCGTATTAAACGTGGTGCCAGGCTTTGGCGCAGAAGCTGGTTCGCCATTGGCGCTACACATGGATGTCGATTGCATCGCATTTACTGGATCGACGGCTGTCGGTAAAAAAATACAAATAATGGCAGGGCAAAGTAACTTAAAGCGCGCTTGGTGCGAGCTGGGTGGTAAATCACCCAATATTGTATTTGCCGATTGCAAAGATTTAGACCGAGCTGCAGAAGCCAGCGCCGGTTCAATTTTTTACAATCAAGGTGAAAGCTGTAATGCACCATCCCGCTTACTGGTAGAGCGTTCGATTAAAGAAAAATTCATTCAAAAACTACTGGCAGAACTTAAAAACTATCAACCCAGTGACCCGTTAAGTGAGGCCACAACTATGGGGGCAATGGTCGATTGTGGACAGATGGAGAATGTATTGAAATATATTGCATCGGGCAAGGCACAAGGTGCAAAACTATTATCAGGCGGTGATCAAACGCGCTGTGACACTGG
>JANXWL010000080.1 GCA_025351225.1 Methylotenera sp.
CCAGCCATTGGTTTTAACTATAATCCAAACAACAACTTAGGTTTTTATGGTGGCTATAACGAGGGTATGCGTGCCGCAACACCAGTCGAGCTAAGCTGTGCAGACCCTGCAACGCCATGCCAATTACCTAACTCATTTGCGGCAGATCCAGATTTGAAAAAAGTGGTCGCTAAAACGTGGGAGGGCGGTGTACGTGGTAAATTAGATAAAAACGTTAGCTGGAACGCAGGTGCATACACTACCCAAAATGATGACGATCTTCAGTTTATTGCAAGCGGTGTTGTGCCAAACCAAGGTTTCTTTCAAAACGTAGGTAAAACCCGCCGCCAGGGCTTAGAGCTTGGCTTAAATGGCAAGTTTGACGCGCTGACTTTGGCTGCAAATTATGGTTTTGTCGATGCGACTTATGAATCCGATTTTACTGTAGGTTCGGCCGCGAATAGCAGTAAAAATGCGCTAGACCAAATTCAAGTCAGCAAAGGTAATCGTATTCCTGGCATTGCACGGCAAACACTTAAACTGCGGGCGGCTTATGATGTAACACCTGCTTGGAACTTAGGCACGAATATTGTAGTGGCTTCTGGCCAATTTGCACGTGGTGATGAAAACAATCAAGATGTGAACGGTAAAGTACCAGGCTACGCGGTTGTTAATTTAGATACGCATTACAGTATTAATAATCACTGGAAGCTATTCGGCAAAGTGAATAATGTGTTTGATCATGACTATGCAACCTTTGGCGTGTTAGGTAACAATATTTTTACGGGTAGTGATGAGCAATTTCGCTCGCCTGCCGCACCACGCGCTGCTTGGGTGGGTGTGACTTATGAATTTGGTACTAAAAAGTCTGCCGCTGTTGTTGATGCAGATTAAGTCTTTTTAGCAGTCAATTCTCAACTTCAAAATAGCACGGGGCAAATGCCCCGTGTTATCATTTCGGCTTCAGTAATTTCCGAGCAATTTCGATGAGCGTTTTTCTATGAAACTGGGCACCCCTCTTTCGCCATCCGCAACCAAAGTCATGCTGCTGGGCAGCGGAGAGCTGGGCAAAGAAGTCATTATTGCACTGCAACGGTTTGGGGTAGAAGTCATTGCGGTAGATCGCTACGAAAATGCGCCTGGTCACCAAGTAGCCCATCGCGCTTACACCATTGATATGACCGATGCAGCTGCGCTGAAAGCTTTAATTCACCAAGAAAAGCCGCATTTAATTGTGCCAGAAATTGAGGCGCTCAATACTGATGCGCTGGCCGAAATTGAGGCAGAAGGTTTTACTGTCATCCCCACAGTTAAAGCGGTACAGCTGACAATGAACCGTGAAGGCATTCGTCGACTGGCGGCAGAAGAGCTTAAATTGCCCGTTTCACCTTATGCATTTGCAAGAAGCGTGGCAGAGCTGCAAGCCAGCATTGACGGGGCTTCAGGAAACAATCCCATTGGCTACCCATGCTTTATTAAACCCACCATGTCGTCTAGCGGTAAAGGCCAATCACGCGTCACCGAGCAAAACCAAGTAAAAGCCGCATGGGATTACGCCGCAACAGGTGGCCGCGTGAATCAAGGTGTAGTGATTGTAGAAGGCCAAATTAATTTTGATTATGAAATTACCTTACTCACCGTTCGCGCTAAAAATGCGGCGGGTGAGACGCAAACCTATTTTTGCGAGCCGATTGGTCACGTACAAAAAAATGGTGATTACGTAGAAAGCTGGCAGCCACAAGTCATGACACCAAACGCCTTAAAAAATGCGCAACATCTCGCTAAAACCATTACTGATTCGCTTGGTGGTTTAGGTTTGTTTGGTGTGGAATTGTTTGTAAGCGGCGACCAAGTGTGGTTTTCTGAAGTCAGCCCACGCCCACATGATACGGGTATGGTGACCATGTGTTCGCAAAGATTGAGCGAGTTTGAATTGCACGCACGTGCTATTTTAGGTTTGCCAGTAGATGTCAGCATGAAAGAAGCAGGCGCAAGTGCGGTGATTTATGGCGGTGTTGATAGCAAAAATCTAGCATACGATGGCCTAGATTCCGCATTAAACGTGCCATGCAGCGATGTGCGTTTATTTGGCAAACCTGAGTCATTTGTTAAACGTCGTATGGGCGTGGCACTGGCAACTGGCAAAGATGTTGACGAAGCTAGATCTCGTGCCAAGTTGGCTGCAAGCCTTGTAAAACCTAGTTAAATTAAGTTAACCAATCTAATTTAAACAATGCTCGATAAAATAGAAGAAGTTGGCAGCAATAAATCGTCCTTTTATCAGCTATTTGGCGGTACGGAAAACATTCGCATACTGGTCGAAACTTTTTATGACGTGATGGACACCGACCCTAAAGCTTTGCCAATTCGTGCTTTGCACCCTGCTGATCTCACATCGTCACGCGAGAAACTGTTTATGTTTTTAACTGGCTGGACAGGCGGTCCGCAGTTGTACATTGAGCGTTATGGGCATCCAAGATTAAGGCAGCGGCATATGCCATTTAGTATTGGTGAGTCTGAACGAGACCAATGGATGTATTGCATGATACAAGCTATGCACAGCATGAAATTAGATGAAAAACTCATGCAAAAGTTAGCCGAGCAGTTATATGGCGTGGCTGATTTTATGCGCAATCAATCGTAAACATAAAGTCACTACAAAATCTAGCAAACCCGCCAAACTACCTTTGCAAGGTGGTATAGTCTTGTTAAATAGATTGGATTACTTCTCGCCTAAAAGTTAAGTTTGGGGTTGGTTTTGGGTAAAGACAAGTTTTTGCAAAGGTTGCTTTTACTGCTGGGTTTGCTCTGCTTATTTATCACGCCTATTAGCCAAGCCCAGGCACCGTTTTATGAGTTTCAAAATCAATACTATCCTTATCTTAAGTCGCTAGCCTATCAAGCGCAGCCAATGTCTGCTGCGCATTGGGAATTCGTTCGTTATAAATTCAATTTAACATTAGCCGTATTTTTGTTTCTTGCTATTATTTTAGGCGGCATGTTCACGATTGATTTGCAGCTTAAAAAGCGCATTATGCGCAGGTTTTCCAAATCAAATAATGGTCTAGACTCAGTTGTTAGACCTTTTCAGTATCCAGCCAAAAAAGTCGTGTTACTTGTGCTGCTGTTTTTGGTAGGCTTGGTTGCGTTTTTTTTCATTATAATCTTCACCTATGAATCTTATGAAAATCAACTACTTGTCAAATGGATAGGTGCTGTATTCTTTATGTTTACGTTGTTAGGCGGCTATTTTTTTGGCAATTTAAAACGCAGTAAACAACTTGAAGTGTTGATTAATCAGCTACAGCTGCAAATTATCGATAAAAAAGCTGCGCAGGACACGCTCATGCAGGCTGAGCAGCGTTTACAGCGGCAAAATATTAGCCTAGCACAGTTGGCGACTAAACAATTAGATGCCTGGCATAATCCAGAGTCACTTTTTAGAGAAATTGCAGAAGTTTCGGCGAATGCGTTAGATGTTGAACGTGTTAGCATTTGGCAGTTTAGCGATGATCAGCTGCAGCTTGAATGCTTAGGCTTGTATTTAAACTCTAAAAAAATGCACACGGTGGCTAAACCCCTAGATTCAGAAGATTTGCCTATTTATTTTAGTCATTTGGCAGATAATCGTGTGCTGGTGGTTAATGACATCCTTCAGAATGCTGCTACATCAGAGTTTACTGCAGAATATTTGCAAGGTAATGGCATTGGTGCCATGTTAGATGGCACAATTTGGCTCAATAACGAAATCATCGGTGTGATTTGTCACGAGCATGTAGGTGGTGCGCGCAATTGGACGCTGGATGAGCAAAGCTTTGTGGGCTCGATAGCTGATTTGGCTAGACTAACTATAGAAACACACAAACGGCAGCAAGCTGAAAAAATCCTATCGTTTCAGCAAAAAAATCTTGAATCGATTGTTCAAACGCGCATTGCATCGATTGAAAGTAATGCTAAATTATTTCGATTTTTGGTTGAGCGCGCACCTGTGGCAATTCTTTATATGGATATCGCGAATGAAATTATTGAGATGAATCCAGAAGCTGAAAGAATCACAGGCTATAGTCGCGAATTTGCAATTGGCAAGAGTTATGACGAACTGTTTTCTTCTGAAGAGACTAAACTTTATAATCAAGCTCTAATCCAAAAGCTTGTTACTAGCAATAGCCTACAGGGTGAAGAGTTGCTGGTTCGGTGCGCAGATGGCAGTACGGTTGAATTGTCAGTATCGCGCAGCATGGAGTTGGATGCAGATGGCAACCCCATGATCATCTCAATTGGGCAAGATATGAGTGAGCAAAAAGCGCTTGAGGCCTCGTTAATCAAGGCGCGTGAGGCTGCAGAATCAGCAGATCGTATTAAATCGATGTTTGTGGCATCTATGTCGCACGAGCTGCGTACGCCACTAAACTCGATTATTGGCTTTTTGAGCGTGGTGTTGCAGGGCATGTCTGGCGAACTAAATGTGAAACAAAAAGATCAACTTGGTCGCGCCTATCATTCTGCAAAACATTTACTATCATTGATTTCAGATGTGATTGATATCTCTAAAATTGAGGCAGGATTTTTGCAAGTACATGAAGAAAAAGTTTATCTAAAACAACTATTTATAGAGGTTAAGCATGTGCTTACACATCTTGCTGAAGAAAAGAAATTAATATTAAATATAGAATGTATTGATAAGTTACAGTTAGAAACAGATCGTAAACGGCTTTATCAAGTGGTATTAAATGTTGTGAGCAATGCCTTGAAGTATACCGAGCATGGTTCGGTGCAAGTTACCGCTGAGATTAAGAAGGATTGGTTAAGTATTCAAGTTGTAGATACTGGGATTGGCATAGCAGCGGCCGATTTAGATAATTTATTTAAGCCGTTTGAGCGAATTGATTCTAAATTAAGAGTAAAAACACTAGGCACAGGTTTGGGTTTATATTTAACGCGAAAAATTCTATCTCAATTATTAGGTGGCACAATCGAGGTTAAAAGCGTAATTGACGAAGGCAGTATTTTCACCATTAAAGTGCCTTTAAAAATACCTAAAACAATAAAACAGACCAATATTTCAATATTAGAAGAGCATCAACAAAAACACTTAATATAAAAGTATAGCAATAGGTTAAAAACAGGTTTAAAAGCTAGTCTATAAATCGGTCTACGAAAGCATATTATTGATGACAACCGCTTTGATTATTGAAGATAACGAAAACAACCTAGAGTTGATTCGATTTATTTTAGAGGCCGCCAATTTTAAAACGCGCTTTGCAATGACTGGCCTAGAAGGCGTGCAACAAGTATTAACTATTCCACCCGATTTTGTTATTTTAGATATACAATTACCTGATATTAATGGTTTAGAAGTGCTAAAACGCATCCGTGCAAGCAAAGTGGGTAAAGATATTCCCATTATTGCTATGACTTCATATGCCATGTCGGGAGATAAAGAAAAGCTGATGGCAGCAGGCTGTACTGCCTATATTGAAAAGCCGATTGACCCGACTCTTGTCATTGGCCAAATACAAGAAGCAATTGCGAAAACAATAAAATAGGCGAAAATTCAATATGAAAATTTTAATTGCTGAAGATGATGAAAACTCAAGACAGCTACTTGAGACAGTATTGTCGTTTGAAGGTTATGAGGTTATCAGTTTTGATAACGGTTTAAAGTCGCTGGCTTATCTGCAAACCGACCCTGTAGATTTAATTATTTCTGATATTTTAATGCCAGAAATGGATGGATACGGCCTTTGCCGCGCGGCCAAGCAAAATCAGTATTTGCAAAATATCCCATTTATTTTTTATACCGCCACCTATACTTCATCGCAAGATGAACGATTTGCGCTTTCGTTGGGTGCAACAAAGTTTTTGATTAAGCCGATGGCGATGGACGATTTGCTAAAAGTAATCGCCGAAGTGCTAAGTTCTGAGCATAAATCGGGTGCGCCCAAAAACCGTGGTTTATACCGAGGTAGCCCATTAAAACTTGATAAACAGCATGCGGATCGGGTGCGTTCTAAGTTAGATGAAAAATTGGTAGAGCTGAATGCCGAAAAGCTAAAACTGATAGAAAGTGAAGCGCGTTTTCGGGATTTTGCAGAGGCCTCTGCCGATTGGTTTTGGGAATCTGACGACCAGTTGAAAATCAATGCACTGACAGGTGGGCCTGCAGGTTTGAATTTTTATAGCCTGACCGATTTAGCAGAAGCTTGCCATAGCCATACTTCTAACCAGATGCTAAAAACGCTGCAATCGCACCAGCATTTTTCTGATTTTGTGGTGCAATTTTCAGATGAAATGGGCAAATTGGCCTTTTTACGCGTTTCTGGTAAGCCAGTATTTAATAATGGCGGTAATTTTACGGGTTATCGTGGTGTTGGGCGTGATGTCACCGAGATGATGACTTTAAACCGCAGGGTTGAGTTTTTAGCCTCGCATGATGAACTGACAGGATTGCCTAATCGCAGCTTGTTTAGACAGCGTCTAGAACATGCCATTGCAAAAGCCGAGCGCACAGGGCAGCAAGTGCTGTTAATATTTTTTGATTTGGATCATTTTAAACTAGTTAACGATACACTTGGGCACGATGCGGGTGACCAATTGCTGCAAATGGCGACTAAACGTATTAAAGAGAAAACTCGTGCAACCGATGTGTTGTGCCGGCTTGGTGGAGATGAGTTTGTGATGGTGATGGAAGGTGCCTCGCCGCAAGATGGTCACAGGTTAGTGCGCGATATTATTACGGCATTTTCTATACCGTTTGAGATTAAAAACCAAAAAGTATACTGCACTACTAGCATAGGTGTAAGCGTTTACCCAGATGACACCACAGATCCGCAAACCTTGGTGGTGTATGCAGATTTAGCTATGTATCGCGCCAAGCAAAATGGCCGCAATGATTTTGAGTTTTATACCAGCAATCTCAACTTTATTGCGCACCAATGGTTAGATATGGAAAACGGCATTCGCCACGCGCTTAAAGAGAATCAATTTTTTGTGGTGTTTCAACCTCAAGTAGAAAACGATAAAAATCTATTGGTTGGTATGGAAGTATTGCTGCGCTGGCGGCATCCAGAGCGTGGTTTAATCCCGCCCTTAGAATTTATTAAAATTGCCGAGCAATCGTCGCTAATCAATCAAATTGGTGATTATGTGTTGGATGAAACATGTAGACAAATGCGCGAATGGATAGAAAAAGGCTTTAATATTCCACGCGTATCTGTGAATATTTCTGCGCGACATTTGCGCTCTGAGACATTGCTTAAATCACTAGCCACCATCACTGCTAGGCATGGTATTGCACATAATATGATTTGTATTGAGATTACCGAGCATGCCTTGCTAGAAGAGGGCGATGTGGTTAAGAGGAATATGGCTAAGATCAAAGAGATGGGATTTAGCATCTCGTTAGACGATTTTGGCATGGGGCATTCATCGCTGTTATATCTCAAACGTTGGGCGGTAGATGAGCTGAAAATCGACCGAACATTTGTGGATGGCTTAGTGAATAATGCAGAAGATCGTGTGATTGTAAAAGCCATTGTAGCGCTAGGGGATGCGCTAGATTTGCAATTAGTAGGTGAAGGTGTAGAAAACCAACTGCAGGCCGATATACTGGCGGCTAGCGGCTGCAAAAACGTGCAAGGTTATTTTTACTCACCACCGATAGAAGCCAAAGAGATTGAAGCTTGGTTTAAAAAAGTCTAACTTAAAAAACTTCAGCTTAAAAACTTTAGTTAAAAATCCTAATTATCGGTTTGGTCTAATTCCGCCCAGTAAAGCTGCTACAGGCGCTTTTAGGTTGCTGTTAATCAAACTTTTGTTCGTTTCAGTAGTGTTCACACTAGGTTCGTAGGGCTTATCAAACCAAGGGTCTGCAGCAGGCTTACGCGTGTGCTGGCGTGGTTTAGCAGCATGTTTTGCACTGTTAGAGTCTATTGAATCGCCATGGATTTTTGTTGCAGTATCACGCGCAGGCTGTTGTGTGGTTTTGCGAGCAGTTGTAGATACTTGCGCTTTTTCTTTGATCAGCGTTTTTTTAATCAATTTTTCAATATTAGTTAAGTATTCTTCTTCATCTTCGCTTACAAACGAAATCGCTATACCACTAGCACCTGCACGGCCTGTACGGCCAATGCGGTGTACGTAATCTTCTGGTGCGCTTGGGATTTCATAATTAATCACCATTGGCAAATCGCTAATATCTAAGCCACGCGCAGCCACATCAGTTGCCACCAGCACAGTAATTTTGCCAGCTTTGAAGGCATCCAGGGCTTCAATACGCTCTTTTTGGCTTTTATCACCGTGAATCGCATCTGCCGCAACACCTTCTTTTTGTAAGGCGCGACTTAAACGGCTGGCGGTGACTTTGGTTTTGGTAAACACGATCACTTGTTGCGCATCATCTTTTAGCAAAAGCTGCGTTAAAAACGCTTGCTTGTCTGACTGCGCAAGTTGATACACTTGTTGCATCACGTTATCGTTAGTGGCGTTGCTACGCGCAACTTCAACTAAAACTGGGTTAGTTAAAAAGTCATCAGCTAACTTTTTTATCTCGTTTGAGAATGTTGCTGAGAACATTAAATTTTGACGCTGTTTTGGTAGTAAAGCCAAAATACGCTTTAAATCAGGCATAAAGCCCATGTCTAACATTCTATCGGCTTCATCCAATACCAAAATTTGCACTTGGCCAAGATTCAAGGTTTTTTGCTCAACGTGATCTAACAAACGACCTGGCGTTGCAACTAAAATTTCAATACCCGTTTTTAAATGTGGTGTTTGCGTTTTAATATCGATGCCACCAAAAACCACTAAGCTTTTTAGTGGCGTATGTTTGGCGTAAACCTTAATGCTTTGTTCTACCTGAATCGCCAATTCACGCGTTGGTGTCAGCACCAGCGCGCGTATAGGGTGCTTAGCAGGACTTGTGCTACTACTAGCAAACGGTAGCAGTTTTTGCAAAATCGGCAGCGCAAACGCCGCCGTTTTGCCCGTGCCTGTTTGCGCGCCAGCCATTAAATCCAAGCCTTGCAAAGCCAAAGGAATGGCCTTGGCTTGAATGGGTGTAGGCGTGGTGTAACCAGTATCGACCACCGCTTTTAATAGCGGTGGCGCCAATCCCAGTTTATCAAAACCTAAAGCATCAAATTGAATGGCAGAATCAGTCGTCATATTTTCCATTAAATGAATATCTTAATTTATGCAAAACTACGTGGACGACGCGGTGCAGAGTCACCACCTGCACGTGCAGGACGGTCACCCACTGGACGTGGACGTGGATTGCCAAATTTTTCACTCGTGCTAGCACGTGGTGCATCGCTACGCGGTGCAGAAGAACGATTAGGCCTATCACCAAAGCTACCTTCAGGTTTGCGTGCGTAAGGTTTTGGTGCAGATGTTCTATCACCAGCACTTCTATCACTTCTGCCGCCAAAGCCTTTGCTTAACTCACGTGCAAATTGCATGTCAGTATCTTTGGTGTAGCTACGGCTGTTACCATTGATTTCACGTTGGCCTTCGCCTGATGTATCACGTGGTGTGCGGTTGCCAGCAGATTCATTGCTACCAAAACGCTCACGATTCGGCGCTGGGCGGTCACCTCTGTCTGAGAAAGCAGGTTTGGCACCAAATGCAGGGCGGTCATTTCTGTCACCAAAGCTGCTGCGTGCAGGGCGCGCACCATCTTGTGTGCGCTCTTTATTGCGGTCATTAAAACCACCGCTTCTTGGACCATAACTTTTCTCAGCGTCACGTCCAGCTGGTTTTTCACCCATGATGCGATCGCCAAAGCTAGCACGATTATTATCACGCGGTTGATAACCACCACGGCCGCCTGGTGCGTGTGAACGCTCGCCACGGTTTGACCGCTCAGAGCCACGACTGCCGCCAGATTTGCCAGCACCATCCATTTTAATCGCACGTTTTGGCTCAAAGCCTTCAACCACGGTCGGGTTCATGCCGTTACCAGTAAATTGCTCAATTTTGCGTAGGATGTGTCTATCCATGTTTGATGCAAACGAAATCGCAATGCCTGTTTTACCTGCACGGCCAGTACGGCCAATACGGTGCACATAATCTTCTGCAAATTTGGGTAAATCGTAGTTAATTACGTGTGAAATACCTTGCACATCAATACCACGCGCAGCAACGTCAGTTGCCACTAATACTTTTACATCACCTTGGCGCAATTTTGTTAGCGTGCGATTACGCGCGCCTTGTGTCATATCACCATGCAAAGCTGCTGTTTTGTGGCCAGCAGCATATAAATCTTCTGCTAATAAATCAGCATGACGTTTAGTGCTAGTGAAAATAATCGCTTGGTTCATATCTGGCGCAATTAACAAATGTTCCAACAATTTGTTTTTGTGCGTCATATCATCTACATAATGTAGGCGTTGTTCAATGTTGGCGTGTTTTTCTTTTTGGCCAGCGACTTGAATGGTTTTAGGGTTTTTAAGAATTTGCTTGGCAATGCGTGCAATGTCACCATCTAAGGTGGCAGAGAACAATAGGGTTTGACGATCAGCAGTCAATTGGCTGCAAATGCGCTCAACATCAGGCAAAAAGCCCATGTCTAACATGCGGTCAGCTTCATCCAAAATAAGCATTTGCAAACGGCTTAAATCAATGCGACCACGCTCCATATGGTCTAACAAGCGACCTGGAGTTGCCACTAATATATCGAGTGGTTGTGATAATAATTTGTTTTGTAATGGATAAGGCATGCCACCGACAATACTTACTGTACGGGCGCGGATGAATTTACCGTATTTGCGAGTGGCTTCGTTTACTTGCGCAGCCAATTCACGCGTAGGTACAAGTACTAAAATACGTGGGCCGCGGCTTTTAAGTGCGTGTGGCGTAGCCAGTAAGTTTAAAGCAGGCAACATAAACGCTGCGGTTTTACCTGTACCCGTTTGGGCGCTGGCCATTAAGTCATTGCCTTCAGAAATAACAGGAATGGCTTGTGCTTGAATAGCAGTCGGTGTGGTATAACCCGTTTCTTCAATTGCACGAAGAATATTAGAGTCAAGATTAAGTGAAGCAAACGTTGGTAATTCAGAAGACATTAGGATGTCCCTTTCAATAAAAACAAAAAGGGCGCAAGCAAGCACATATATGTTGAAACTAGTATAGCTAGTTTATTCAACACAAAACGCGAAAAGCACATAATCTATAAAACAATAATTTGATGCTTTTTACCAGCGCACGGGCACAGCCGCTAACCAGTAAAAGATAGGTGTTTGCTAAATGGTTTGATAGCCAATTTAACATCACTATTTGATAGTTGCTTCAACATTTCACGAGCAACAATAGGGTCAGGGCAATGAATCTAAAACAAATTCTATAGCGAATAAAGTTTTAAGTTGCGCGCATTATAGGCATTATTTGAATAATGTCAAAGCTTTATTGATGCTAAGCCTTAGAATAATGACTATAAGTGTGTTAAAATCGCGCCCTTTCAAACATACGTTAGTTCAAATGTCTACTACACCAAATTCGCGCAACTTGCGCAACGTCGCAATTATCGCCCACGTTGACCATGGTAAAACCACCATGGTTGATAAATTGTTACAACAAGCAGGCACATTTGCCTCGCACCACGCCGTAGTAGAGCGCGTGATGGACAGCAACGACCTTGAAAAAGAACGCGGCATTACCATTTTGGCTAAAAATACCGCTGTGGTATACGAAGGTACTCATATTAACATCGTCGATACGCCTGGCCACGCCGACTTTGGCGGCGAAGTAGAGCGCGTATTGGGCATGGTAGATGGTGTTGTGTTGTTAGTAGATGCGGTTGAAGGTCCTATGCCACAAACGCGTTTTGTAACGAAAAAAGCCTTAGCACTTGGCCTAAAACCAATTGTGGTAATTAACAAGGTAGACCGCCCGGGTGCGCGTACCGATTGGGTGATTAATCATACCTTTGATCTATTTGCCAATTTAGGCGCAACCGATGAGCAATTAGACTTCCCAGTGGTGTATGCCTCTGCAATCAATGGCTATGCCATGTTGGATATGAAAACGCCAAGCGACAATATGCGTGCGCTGTTTGATACCATTTTAAGCCACGTAAAGCCGCCTGTTGGCGACCCAGAGGCACCGCTACAATTACAAATTTCTGCGTTAGACTACTCTACTTATACTGGCCGTTTAGGCGTTGGCCGTGTACGTAACGGTAAAATTAAACCGGGTCAATCAGTCACAGTAATGAATGAAGACAAACAAATTGCAATGGGTAAAATTAACCAAGTGCTCGGCTTTCAAGGCTTAGAACGCGTGCCAGTAGAAGAAGCGCTGGCTGGCGACATTGTGATTATTTCTGGTTTAGATGATATTGGTATTGGCTTTACCATTTGCGACCGCGAAAAACCAATGGGCTTGCCGCATTTGGGTGTAGATGAACCAACACTGACGATGGATTTTATGGTGAACACATCACCATTAGCTGGTACCGAAGGCAAGTTTGTAACTAGCCGCCAAATTCGCGATCGCTTAACCAAAGAGTTGTTAGTCAACGTAGCATTGCGCGTAGATGAAACCGCAGATGCCGATATATTCCGTGTATCTGGCCGTGGTGAGCTGCATTTGACGATTTTGCTAGAAACCATGCGCCGCGAAGGTTTTGAAATGGCCGTTGGTAAACCAAAAGTGGTGTACCGTGAAATTAATGGTGAAAAATGTGAGCCGTACGAAATATTAACGGTCGATTTAGAGGATGAACACCAAGGTGCTGCGATGGAAGAACTCGGTCGCCGCCGTGGTGAAATGCAAAATATGGAATCGGACGGCAACGGCCGTACGCGCTTAGAATACAAAATTCCCGCACGTGGCTTAATTGGCTTTCAAGGTGAGTTTTTAACCATGACGCGTGGCACAGGCTTAATGGCACATATTTTTGATGAATACGCGCCTGTTAAGCCCGATATGCCGGGCCGTCGTAATGGCGTACT
>JANXWL010000094.1 GCA_025351225.1 Methylotenera sp.
TTCACTTGGTAAGTAGCAACATTTTCCTGCAATTGCGCCATGCTGGTCGCGCCAACAATGGTGCTGGCCACACACCAGCGATGCATGACAAAACTTAAAGCCAGCTGCGTTGGTGTTAAGTTATTAGCGCGCGCCAATTGCACATAGGCCTCACAAGCCGCCACCACATTGGGTTTGGTATAACGTTGGGCGTAGCCGCGAAACAAAGTAACGCGACCACTTGCCTCTGGATTATCGATATATTTACCACTTAAATGGCCAAAGGCTAAAGGCGAATAGGCTAGCAGGCTGATACTTTCGCGATAACAAATTTCACTTATGCCGAAATCAATGTTACGGTTAAGCAAATTGTAGCTGTTTTGCAGCGTAGCAATATGTGGCAAATTGTATTGTTTGGCGCAACGCACAAACTCCATCAGACCCCATGGTTGCTCGTTAGATAACCCAATCACACGAACCTTGCCCTCTTTAACCAACTCTGCCAGCGTTTCCAGCTGGCTGTGAATACTCACCCATTGTTTTTCGCTTCCGTTCACATCAATCTCATTGGCAGCATTAAACTGATATTGACCAAATAACGGCACATTGCGCTCTGGCCAATGAATTTGGTACAGATCAACATAATCGGTCTGCAAGCGCTTGAGTGAATCATGTAGAGCACTACGAATGGTCGTACGATCGAGCGAAAAGGCGTTATTACGTATCCAGCCCAAGCCTCTGTTAGGCCCCGATATTTTGCTGCCAATAATCAATTGGTCGCGCGCTTGGTTTTTTAGCCAATTTCCAATAATGGTTTCGGTGCGCGTATAGGTTTCGGCCATAGGCGGCACGGGATACATCTCTGCGGTATCAATAAAATTAATGCCTTGCGCCACGGCGTAATCAAGCTGCTCATGCGCTTCACTTTGGGTATTTTGGTCACCAAATGTCATGGTGCCAAGGCACACCTTAGAGCCGTTTAAATCGCTATTACCCAACCTTACAAAATCCATCAATGCAGCACCTTTTTATCACCTTCAATTGCCATCGCAGGCGATTCAGTCACTAGCATTGGCGGCAAGTTTGCAATATTCCAAGCGGCTTCTTTACTCGATAATTGCAACATATTGCATAAAGCCAAAATAAGCTCTTGATTTAGATTGATGCGCACATTAATGCCCTCTAAACACGGCAGCTCTAAGGCTTGTGGCTTGCTATTTTGGCTATGTAACAACACATTAGTGACCAACATAGGCTGATTACTCATGACCTCGTCACGAGCGGTATAAGGCGTTTGAAAATCCATTTTTTGCAAAGCCTCACTCGATTGTACCTCTTGCCGAAACTGTTGCACCGCTTGTCCTGGCGGCATATCTGCTTGAATAGAGTAAGCACTAGGCATGTGTGCATCGGCATTAATTAATTGCCAAATCATGCGTGTGATGCGATACGTTAGCCATACAACTAGCTCACTTTTATCGTTTAAACCAATACGCAACAACAGCCGATCTTGCTCGACAATATAGCTAATGTTGAGCTGCTGAATGCCAATATCGGTTTTTTGTGTGCTTGCTTGATCAGTCACAATAAATAGTCCATCAATTTTTTAGTTAATTTTAAAAACTGCTCTTGAAAAGCGTCATTTAATCTCAAAATTAGCAATCTAGATACTTGAGTGCTAAAATAATCAATTGCCAGTACAAGTAGTATTAAACAACAATTTCAACCACTTTTGTAACATAACTTATTAGGAGATTCAGTATGAAAATTCGTCCATTACACGATCGCGTGATTGTAAAACGCTCTGAAGAAGAACGCACAACTGCGTCAGGCATTGTGATTCCAGATAGCGCCGCAGAAAAACCAGACCAAGGCGTAGTGCAAGCAGTAGGTAACGGCAAACGTGACGAAAGCGGCAAAATTATTGCGCTTGACGTAAAAGTAGGCGACAAAGTGCTGTTTGGCAAATATGCAGGCCAAACCGTAAAAGTAGATGGCGATGAATTATTGGTGATGCGTGAAGAAGACATTATGGCGATTGTTGAGTAGTTTAGACAGGATAGATCGTCGAATAATTTCGACAGAAAAATATTGTTGAGTAATAAAAAACTTAGCCACAGAGAACACAGAGGCCTCAGAGAAAAACTTCTCAAACCTCTTTTACTGTGTGGGCTTACAAACTTTTAATATTAAACGCTGCAAAAAGCATAAGAACAGATTATAAGCTTTGATTTTCTCTGTGACCTCTGTGTTCTCTGTGGCAAAAAATAGGAGCAATTAACATGGCAGCAAAAGATGTACGTTTCGGCGACGAAGTTCGCCAAAAAATGACCAACGGCGTAAACATTTTAGCCAACGCAGTAAAAGTAACTTTAGGACCTAAAGGCCGCAACGTAGTATTAGAGCGTTCATACGGCGCACCAACCATCACTAAAGATGGTGTTTCTGTTGCTAAAGAAATCGAATTAAAAGACAAATTCGAAAATATGGGCGCACAAATGGTGAAAGAAGTAGCTTCAAAAACTTCTGATATCGCTGGTGACGGCACAACGACTGCAACAGTGTTAGCACAAGCCATTATCCGCGAAGGCATGAAATCTGTTGCGGCGGGCATGAACCCAATGGATTTAAAACGCGGTATCGACAAAGCAGTTGCAGCAGCGATTGCTGATCTTAAAACACAATCAAAACCATGTACCACCAGCAAAGAAATTGCCCAAGTAGGCTCAATTTCTGCCAACTCTGACGAATCTATCGGCAAAATTATTGCTGACGCGATGGACAAAGTAGGCAAAGAAGGCGTGATTACCGTTGAAGACGGCTCAGGTTTAGAAAGCGAATTAGACGTAGTTGAAGGCATGCAATTTGACCGTGGTTATTTATCACCGTATTTCATCAACAACCAAGATCGCCAAATCGCATTAATGGACAACCCATTAGTGTTATTGCATGACAAAAAAATCAGCAATATCCGTGATTTATTACCAACATTAGAGCAAGTTGCTAAATCAGGCCGTCCATTGCTAATCATTGCCGAAGATATCGATGGCGAAGCATTAGCAACATTGGTTGTAAATAACATCCGTGGCATTTTAAAAACCACAGCTGTTAAAGCCCCTGGTTTTGGTGACCGTCGTAAAGCCATGTTAGAAGACATTGCCATTTTAACTGGCGGTACGGTGATTGCTGATGAAGTTGGCTTGAAACTAGAAACTGTTACGCTTGAAATGCTAGGCCAAGCAAAACGTATTGAAGTAGGTAAAGAAAACACCATTATTATTGACGGCGCTGGCGATGAAAAAGCCATTAAAGGCCGTATTGCAACAATAAAAGCGCAAATTGAAGAATCAACAAGCGACTACGACAAAGAGAAACTGCAAGAACGCGTAGCTAAAATGGCTGGCGGCGTTGCAGTGATTAAAGTTGGCGCGACGACTGAAATCGAGATGAAAGAGAAAAAAGCTCGTGTAGAAGATGCACTTCATGCTACCAGAGCTGCGGTAGAAGAAGGCATTGTGGCTGGCGGCGGCGTGGCGTTAATTCGTGCTCGTGATTCAATTAGCAAGGTGAAAGGCGATAACTTAGACCAAGAAGCAGGCATTAAAATTGTATTGCGCGCGGTAGAAGAGCCATTACGCCAAATCACACAAAATGCAGGCGTAGAGCCATCAGTAGTGGTAAACAACGTTGCTGCTGGTAAAGGCAATTATGGTTACAACGCTGCTAACGAAACTTACGGCGATATGATTGAAATGGGTATTTTAGACCCAACTAAAGTAACGCGTAGCGCATTGCAAAATGCAGCATCAGTGGCTGGTTTAATGCTGACGACTGATTGTATGATTGCCGAACTGCCTAAAGATGACGGCCCAGCTATGGGTGGTGGTGATATGGGCGGTATGGGTGGCATGGGCGGAATGATGTAATTCTGCTGCGATTGTGAGTCGATAGCTTTGTCAGCTTCGTCGGGCGTTCCTAGTCGTATAAACACATACTGCCAGCGTCACGCCCTCCTAGCTTTCGCGCTCTAGACTCACACTCTTTGCAGAATGCTCTAAGTAACACTCAAAAAAACAAAAACCTCGCTTCGGCGAGGTTTTTTATTGCTACTTGTTATTTGACGTAAAGCAATCTGTCAATTAGGATGATTACCTTACGTAGCTCTACTTTAAACACAGGGGGAAAAATGAAAAAAATCAACACAATAATGACACTTGCAATAGCCATAGCATTATCAGGCTGCGAAACCACCAATTCAATTCCATATAAAGCATCAACATCTAATGTGATTTCGCTACAACAAAAATTGCAAACACAAGGTAAAAAAGTAAGTGTAGGCAATATTGTCAGTGCAGCTGGGGTTGTTGACAATCCAATGTGTCGTTTGATGGGGCCTGTAAAGGTCTCTCCAGGCAAAACATTACCTCAATATATTAAGGAAGCATTTCAAGAAGAGCTCTTTATGGCTCAAGTTTATCAAGCTGATTCGAGTAATATTATTGAAGGTAAAATTGAGTCATTAAGCTTCAGCTCTGTTTCACCTGCAAACTGGGATATAACAATGTCTGTAAAATCTAACAATTCACCTGGCTATTCCGTGTCAGTCAAATATCCATTTGATACCAGCTTTTCCGCTTACTCAGCATGTAAAAATGTAGCGGATTCTTTTGGCCCAGCAGTACAAGAACTATTGAAACAAGTAGTTAATGACCCGCAATTTGTTTCTTTAGTTAAATAATACAACTTAGCTCGTGTAAGGCGTGCCCGCCTGCGGCACGTCGCATATAAACCATCCTAATTTAACAACAAACGCAGACGAGTTTTATAATTGCGCCTCACTATTAAAAAGCACTTTCCCTCATGCCAATAGAAAAACCCGGTCAAATTCACCCCTCATGGCTGGCAGTCATTGGCGATGAGTTAGAGAAGCCTTACATGCAAGCATTGCGGCATTTTCTAAAAGAGGAAAAAGTGGCTGGCAAAATAATCTTTCCGCCTAGCCCGCTAATCTTTAATGCGTTTAATCACACGCCTTTTGAACAAGTGCGCGTGGTGATTATCGGGCAAGATCCTTATCACGGAGATGGCCAAGCGCATGGTTTGAGTTTTTCTGTGCCAAAAGGCATTGCCCCGCCGCCATCTTTATTGAATGTTTTTAAGGAAATTGCATCTGATGTGGGTATTCGCATGGGCAAAAATGGTGATTTAACGCCATGGGCAGACCAAGGTGTGTTGTTGTTAAATGCCACGCTAACAGTAGAGCAAGCCAAAGCTGGTTCACACCAAAACAAAGGCTGGGAGATTTTTACAGATGCCGCCATCACCGCATTAAATGCGCATCGTGAGCATTTGGTGTTTGTGCTATGGGGTAGTTATGCGCAGAAAAAAGGTGCATTTATAGATGAAAGCAAACATTTAGTTTTAAAATCCGTTCACCCCTCGCCACTATCAGCGCATCGTGGGTTTTTTGGTAACCATCAATTTTCTACGATTAATCAACATTTAATTAGGCAAGATCAAACGCCGATTGATTGGCAACTGTAATCAGTTAATAGATAATTTTAAGTCGCACAATAAACTACTTGTCATCTGGTTACAGATTGTTTACACTTCAATGCAAGTCAGTTACAAATTGGCCTAAAATTAAAAATTTGGCTCAAAAAAAGCCCCGATTCAAGGGGATGAAAATCGGGGCAAATGCCTCATCGTCTAAGGCTTCCGCTCAGGGAGGAAAGAAGCGGAAAGATAACTAAGCATCAACTTA
>JANXWL010000107.1 GCA_025351225.1 Methylotenera sp.
TCGGCATCAAAACCATCGGCAATCACACCACCCTCGCGCAACACTACACTGGGTTCTGCTTTAATCGCTTTGGTTAATATTTCCATCGCATCGCGCGGCGGCTGACAATTAGCGCCCAGCGTTTCTAACAAAATGGCTTTACTCGAAACCAACAAACCTTGTAACAAAGGCAACTGCATTAAACTATCACGCAAACCTGATAAATCGCGTGGTCGTGCGGTTTTAAGTGCCACGCGTGTGGTAATGCGCTCAATATCACCAATAGCTTTTAAGTGAGTTTGTAAGGGTTGATATTGTGCGGCACGCATCAACTCGGCTACTGCGTCATGCCGCTTGGCTACCAAGCTTCGGTCTCTTAATGGATGATGCAACCATTGCCGCAACAGGCGCGCGCCCATTGCAGTTTGCGTGGTATTGAGCAGTGAATATAGAGTGGGCGAGGCCTCACCGCGCAGGGTAGTATCAATCTCTAAGTTGCGACGTGTGGCGGCATCTAACTGAATGAATTGGCTAGTGAGTTCTACGCTTAACGAGATAATATGCGGCAGTGCCGCACGTTGGGTGTGTTTGACATATTCTAGTAAGGCACCTGCAGCGCAAACAGCTGCACTTAAATCTGCGCAGCCAAACCCATTTAAATCAATGGTGTTGAATTGCTTGGTAAGGCTGGTGGTTGCAGCATCCAAATCAAACTGCCATGGGCTTAAACGCTTTTTGGCGCAAGTAAAACCTTCTAAAGCAGTATGTTTAAAGTCTTCACTACACACAATCTCGGCAGGTGCAATGCGTTGCAACTCTTGTGCCAATGCGCCTATTGCGACTTCACTTAAAATAAAGCTGCCAGAGGCTAGGTTAAGCCGTGCCAAGCCGATGATTTTAAAACCAATGCCACCATCGGCCGCAAACACGCTCAGCAACTGATTATCACGCGTTTCGTCCAACAATGCGGTATCGGTTAATGTGCCAGGCGTGAGAATACGCGTAACCGCACGTTCTACTGGGCCTTTGCTAGTGGCAACATCACCTACTTGCTCACAAATCGCAACCGCTTCACCTAGTTTGGTAAGCTTAGCCAAATAGCCCTCAGCCGCGTGATATGGCACTCCCGCCATTTTAATCGGTTCGCCATTACTCGCGCCGCGTTGAGTTAATGTTATGCCAAGTAACTTGGAAGCTTTTACCGCATCGTCAAAAAATAACTCATAAAAATCACCCATGCGATAAAACAGTAACATATCTGGATGTTGTGCCTTAAGGCCAAGATACTGGCGCATCATCGGTGTGTGCGTGTTAGTTTCTTGTTTATTTATTGCTATCTCATTGTTTTTTTTAATATTTATCATGACATATCTATCTATTACAAACCCAAGTGAGTCGATGTAACTGCATAATTAGGCTGCATTAATTTATTGTGGCTATCCCACATTTTAACCATGAAAATCGTTCTTAACCAAAATATTGTACTAAAGCCGATTTTAGACAAAAAATCTATACGTTTTACGTATGATTATTTTGTATACGAAAGCAACTTAATCAGGGTAGTACAGACTATATGTAATGAGCATAGGATGCGCCAACTGGATTGGCATAAAGTGATAATCTCGCAAAATTATGCAAGATTTAAACGGTTAATTTACCTTGTTTTAATCAAAATAACTGTGGGTGCCGCATATAGTATTATTTATTTTGGTCACTTAAATATTAAGCGTCAAATGACATTTTTTGCAAGCGCGTTTGCTCACTTTTAGTCGTGGCATAACATTCGCAACTACGGCTTTCTAAAGCTTTGCGATCGAGCACAGTAATCAATCCACGTTTGTAGCTAATAATACCTGCATTTTGTAATTTCAGCGCTGCATCGGTTACGCTTTCACGGCGCACACCTAGCATGTTGGCGAGCATTTCTTGTGTTACAGCAATTTGGTTTGATGGCAATCGATCTAGGCTTAATAGAAGTCTGCGGCTCAATTGTTGGTCAACTGTATGGTGCCGATTGCATACGGCAGTTTGTGTGACTTGTGTAATCATGGCTTGCGAATAGCGCAATAAAATATTGAGCATTGCGCCATCGCGCTTAATAGCATTTTTTGCTGCCTGCGCACGCATACGGTAACCTTTGCCTGCAGTTTGTACGAGCGCTTGATTGGGTGAGTCGCTGCCCGAAAAAAATAAGGACATGCCCACAGCGCCGTCATTGCCTACAACGGCAACCTCTGAAGATGCACCATTTTCTGTCATGTATAACAATGACACTATCGCCGTGGTTGGAAAGTACATATAAGCAGGTGTTTGGCCCGATTCACAGAGCACTTGATTCAGCGAAAAATCCACTTCTTCCATATCGGGTTCAAGTTGATTCCACTCGTTTTGGCTCATTGATGCCAACAGATGATTTTGTTGCTGTAAAAAGGTTTGATTATTCGGTATTTCAGCAATCATGTTCATGATGTACCCCTTATTAAGAGGTTACATAATGCTGGTCAGCACGCAATGTTTTTATCAGGAATTAACTTAAAGTTGTGTAAGCGATGCCTTACTTTCTAGATTTTTAACAAGCTGGTACTGACGTACTTATTTGCAGCAACAGCCTCTAGCTTCAGGTTCTTCTATAGCACTGTCATCCACAACACCATAGCCTGCTTCTTGTACTGCAGCTTTCAGTTTATCGGGTGATGTAAACTGTTCATCGTATTGCACGATTGCAATGCTTGGTGTTAAATCTGTGGATAGCGTTACTTTTACATCATGCACACCATCAATTGCAACCAGCGCACGCGTGACAATACTAGTGCAACCCTCACAACGCATGCCGGCTATCTGTAACGTTTCTGTATGTAAGGTTTCTATTTGCATGATATAACTCCTTAAAAAGCCAACGCTCTAATATACTTTATTATTTAAGTTTAAGTTTTGCTTGTCCGTGCGCCAGCGCACTTAATGGCTAATTTAAAAAATGTAAAATAAGATTTAAATAGCGTTAAGCTTGCAATAATCCATTCATAATATTTTAAGTCATTAAGAGACCTATTTGCACAATACCATTCGCATTGCAACGTTTAATATTCACAAAGGTGTGACGCATTTTAACGCCCGTTTTGCCTTGCATAAGCAGCGTGAGTTATTGCGTAAACTACAAGTCGATATTGTTTTTTTGCAAGAGGTGCAAGACGTGCATATGCAGAACAGTAAGCGCTTTATGGCCTGGCCAGTGGCAGGTCAAGTAGAGTTTTTAGCAGATGCAGCTTGGCCAGCCTTTGCTTATGGCAAAAATTCGGTTTACCCAGCGGGGCATCACGGCAATGCGTTGTTGTCTAAATTTCCAATTACTCATACTAATAATCAAGATATTTCAGCGCATACCTCTGAACAGCGCGGCATGTTACATTGCAAAATTAATATACCGAATTGGGATGAACCACTTCACACCATTTGCGTACATTTTGGCCTATTTGCCAATTGGCGCAGACAGCAGCTTGAGACTGTCGCCAGTTTTATTGAGCAGCATGTGCCTGCCAATGCACCGCTCATTATTGCAGGAGACTTTAACGATTGGAGCTTGCGTGGTGGACGGATTTTTGCCAAGCGTTTACATGTGCATGAGGTATTTGAGCATCATACAGGTCATGCTGCGCGCAGCTTTCCATCTTGGTTGCCCTTGCTACGGCTAGACCGCATTTATGTGCGAGGGTTTACAGTTGAGCATGCCGAAACACATTCTGGCTCACAATTTATTCATTTATCAGACCATGCCATACTAACGGCTACACTCCTTAAACTGTAATAAGGTAAGCTTAAATTTTAAAACAATGATTACTTTTTTACCCAACAATCAAATTACCTTATTGCGTGGCGGTGAGGAGTATTTCCCAGCGTTGACAACTGCTATTAAAAACGCGAGCCAAACTATTTACTTACAAACCTATATTTATGAAATTGATAAAGCAGGCATTAGCATTGGCAATGCGCTTAAACAGGCCGCCCAGCGTGGCGTTGCTGTCAATATTCTATTAGATGGTTTTGGCTGTAAAGATATGCCAAAAACATATTTAAAAGAGCTCGAAAATGCAGGCGTGCAAGTGCTTTTTTATCGCCCAAAAATATCCCCTTGGACATTAAAAAAGAATCGCTTGCGCCGCATGCACCGCAAAGTTGCAGTGGTTGATGACAAAATTGCCTTTGTGGGCGGTATTAATATTATTGATGACTATAACGTACCTGATAACACGCCACCACGTATTGATTACGCGGTGCGCATTGAAGGTGATTTATTGCCAAGTATTACATCAAGCGTACAAAAGTTATGGCGACGAATATCGCTATCGCACTTAAAACCTGTAAATACCAATAAGAAAATTAGCCTGAATAAAGTTGAGGCAACCGCTGCAAAAGGGATAGATGCTGCATTTGTATTACGTGACAACTTAATACACAGACGCGATATTGAAAACGCTTATTTAAGCGCAATTAACACTGCTAAATATGAAATTATTATCGCCAATGCCTACTTTGTACCAGGCAGGCGTTTTAGGCAGGCACTATTAAGAGCCGCTAAACGTGGCGTGAAAATTGAGTTACTATTGCAAGGTCGCATGGAATATTTTTTAATGTTTGCCACGCATGCTTTTTATAGTCTTTTCTTAAAAAATGGTATTGAAATTTACGAATATCGTAAAAGCTTTATGCATTGCAAAGTGGCTGTGATTGACGGCCGCTGGGCAACGGTTGGCTCATCTAACATCGATCCTTTTAGTATGTTGCTAGCGCGAGAGGCCAATATCATTGTGCGAGATACTGTATTTGCTAACGAATTACGATCAGAAATTTATCAATCAATTCGTGAAGGCGCACATCACGTTTCCGTACAAGAGTGGCTACAAGGCAACTTATTGAAGCGCTTTTTATCATGGCTCACTTATGGCGCTGTAAGGGGATTTTTAGGGTTAATTGGGCAATCTAATGGTTAATTATTAAGAAATCTAATTAAATGAAATTCAAGGACTACATTGAAATTTAAAGACTATTACGAAATTTTGGGCATTGCGCGTACTGCAACTTTAGATGAGATTAAAAAATCCTATAAAAAGCTCGCCCATCAATATCACCCAGATGTAACTAAAGACCCAAAAGGCGAAGAGAAGTTTAAAGAAATTGGCGAAGCCTACGCCACGTTAAAAGATAAAGATAAGCGTACCGCTTATGATGATTTAGGTAAACATGGGCCAGGTGAAGAATTTAGACCGCCGCCTAATTGGGGCGCTAATACTAATGGCAATCCATTTGGGCAAGGTGGTCAAAATAGCCAACAAAATCCGTTTGATGACATTGACTTAGCTGATTTATTTGCAAGCTTTTCTGCAGGGAAACGCCAAAGCCAAAGTAGAAACCGAGCAGTACCTGGCGAAGATTACGAATTGGCAGCCTCTATTTCCTTGGAAGATGCTAATACTGGCACTACGCTAGATTTAAATCTTAGTGTGCCAGAGCAAGATATCCAAGGTTTATTAAAGCAAGTACCGTATTCATTTAAAGCGCGTATTCCAAAAGGGGTAACCAACGGCACAAAAATGTTGTTACGCGGTAAAGGCGGCAAAGGATTTAATGGTGGCGAAAACGGTAATTTATACTTAAATATTACCTTTTTACCACACCTACTATTTAAAGTTGTAGATCATGATTTATTTATCGACTTACCAATTGCTCCGTGGGACGCAGCATTAGGTGCGACAGTTACCGTGCCCACTTTACAAGGCGCAGTCAATTTAAAAATACCCGCTGGTAGTAAAGCCGGACAAAAAATGCGTATTGCCAAACGTGGGATGCCTAAAAAAAATGAAGGGCATGGCGATTTGTTTGCAGTTATACAGCTTGTAATGCCACCCAACTTAACAGATAGCGAACGCGAATTGTTAACAAAACTAAAAGAGAACTCTAGTTTTAATCCACGAGCTCATTTTGAGTAGGAGCAAATAATGACAATAGATAATACCGACACAATATGGCCAGATTTAATTGTTTTAAACGAGCATCACACATTATCTTTTGAAGAACTTATTGCGCTTTCTGGTTTGTCGCAATCTGAATTGCATCAATTAGTAGAAAATGGCGTGCTTACACCTGAGCATTTAATTGAGACTTCACTTAACAATACAAATATAAACACATGGCATTTTAGCAGCCATCATTTAGTTTCTATTCGTCAGTTGTCTAGGCTCAAGCGTGATTTCGAGTTGGAAAGTAATTCGCTTAGTTTAATATTGGTATTCTTAGAACGTATTCGCAAGCTCGAAAAGCAATTACAGCATTTAGATAAATCTAACTCGGATTAAGTCAGGTGTGACCGACGTAACTGACAATATTTCAGCTGCCTATTAAGTAGCTACTAGATGACGTATCAAGGAAAAACTATTAACGCCGAGCTAACTAAAACACAAGTGAAGTCTAACAAGCTTGTGCAAAGCATGTTCTTACCTGCTTTGCCGTCGCGTTCGATTGATGCGCACAAAGGGAACTTTGGTAACGTTGCGATTGTAGGTGGTGATAAAGGCATGGTAGGTGCTGTTCTATTAGCTTCTCGCGCAGCCTTATTTTGCGGCTCTGGTCGCGTGTATGCGGTTTTTTTGGCCGATGATACTCCTAGTGTAGACCCTTCTCACCCCGAAATTATGCTACATTCTGCCAACATACAAGCCAATTTAACGCAGCTTAACTGCGCAGTAATTGGGCCAGGCTTGGGTCAATCTAAAGCAGCAATCGAGCTATTAGAGTTTTATATGGCACAGCCTGCTGCTTTGTTAATTGACGCGGACGCGCTTAACTTAATCAGTCAGCAAATGCACTTGCAAGAAATAGTAAAAAATCGCCAAGCTGAAACCATCATTACACCGCACCCTGCTGAAGCGGCGCGTTTGCTGAATACGACAGTGGCTGACATTCAACAAAATCGAATTGAACGCGCACAAAATTTAACGTACAAATTTAATACCGTGTGTGTATTAAAAGGTGCCAGCACTATTATTACTAATATTGATGGCAACTGTTTTATTAACACCACTGGCAACCCAGGCTTGGCCAGTGGCGGAACTGGAGATATTTTAAGCGGTATTATTGGCAGCTTAATTGCGCAAGGCCTGTCGGGGTTAGAAGCTGCAAAATTAGGCGTTTATGTGCATGGTGCAGCGGCAGATGCGCTAGTGGCACAAGGTATTGGGCCGGTTGGTTTAACAGCATCAGAAATTGCCCTAGAAGCACGTAAGCAAATTAATTTACTGAATAAATTAGCGCAAAAAGAGATTTGAATTAAAGATAATTTTAATTAATGATGCGCTTAGTTTTTTAATTCAACTCCCAGCGCAACCAAGAAAACAAGACATTGCCATAGCCATTTCCACCAAATATATAGGTTGATTGAAGCGCAACTTGCTTATATTTAATTGAAAATAATGGTGCCAGCACAGGTAGCGGAATATAGTCAGAATCTGACCGAAAGGTAACCCCAGCGGTGTAACCAATACCTAAGCGAACATTATCGCTTGCTCGCCATACTTTTTGAAAGCCATAGCCAACTATCGGCTCTACATCACTATGCGAATCTAAAAAGGCCATGGCATAAAGTCCATGCCAATCGCCATCTTCGTCATACCTATATTTACCCACACCTAGACCCCATGGCTGTTCGTTAAAACTATCTATTTTTTCCGCACTATAATAATTGCGGTTGTGCCAAGTATTAATGGGAATGTAAAGCTCAGTATTCGGGGATTGCCAAGTATCAGTAAACTCTGTTTTAACAGCGAACCACGCTTTAGTAACAAAACCATCTTCAGCATTTGCCATAGGTGGTAAAGCTAGCAGCAGTAAAAATAAGAATTTAAATGGTTTTTGTATCAATATAAAAAATAAATTAGCTATATTCAAATAAGGTCTACCGGTAAATAACTGGCTACGCCAGTAAGTGTTGATATGAGTTAATTGGGCTTAGATTGATTCGTTACTAATATCAGCAAGGTTATCCAACGTTAAGTCTATCAAATATCATCTTACCAACCGATGCACTAATACCGCTTAATAAAGTACCCCAACTTATATCCATTAACGATAAGCCCAGTGGCCAATCTTTTAATAAAGCTAAATTGGTTAAATCGTAGCTTGCGTAGACCAAAAATCCAACCGTCATCCCTGCCACAAAAACACGTTTAATACCTTGCAACGCAGAGTTTGGCTTAATCGCAAACCACAATAAACCTAGTACGTAGACCAAATAAAACAATCCTGCGTAGATTAAATTGGGTTCTGCAGCCATTAAGTGGCCGATACCTTGCTGATAAACTGGTTTAGCAATCACACTCAACCAAATAAGATCAATTACAAACATAAACACAATCATGCCGAGGTAAGTCGCTATCCATTTAAACAAAGTGTATATTCCTTTTTAAAAAATATTAATATTCATGTGTGCAAATCGCGTGCTACTTCAATTTACTTTAGACAACTCGCTGCGCATACATGATTATTTTATTCCTAATTAATAGGATGAAACATCAGTGTTTTGCTATTTTTTGTTAGCCGTCACACGCCAAATCGTATTGCCCACATCGTCAGCCACCAGCAATGCACCTGTTTTATCTAATGCAACGCCTACTGGCCTGCCATAAGCATCGCCTTCCTTGCTCACAAATCCTGTTAACACATCGACGGGGATACCTGCAGGTTTGCCATCAACAAATGGCACAAAAATTACTTTATAGCCGCTAAACGGCTTGCGATTCCAAGAGCCATGTTGGCCAACAAACATGCCATTTGCAAATTGCGTAGGCAATGATGTACCAATTGACGAGGCTAAACCGAGCGATGCCGTATGTGCGCCTAATGCGTAATCAGGTTGAATCGCTTTTGTAACCAATTCAGGGTTCTGCGGCTTTACACGTTCATCAATATGCTGCCCATAATAACTATAAGGCCAACCATAAAATGCGCCATCTTGTACCGATGTTAAATAATCGGGCACTAAATCGCCGCCAATTTCATCGCGCTCGTTTACCACTGTAAACAACGTGTTGCTTTTCATATCCCAAGCCAACCCATTGGGGTTACGCAAGCCAGAGGCAAAAATTCGATGCTCCCCAGTTGCAATGTCGATTTCCCAAATAGCCGCACGCTCCACTTCTGTTGTCATACCACGCTCTGCAATATTGCTGTTAGAGCCAACCGTTACATACAGCTTAGTACCATCTATATTAGCAATGATATTTTTAGTCCAATGATGATTGATGCGCCCTGCGGGTAAATCAACCACTTTCTCCCCAGGCTCCGTGATTTGCTTTTCACCATCAGTATAGTCGTAGCGCATGACCGCATCAGAGTTTGCTACATAAAACTTATCGCCAACTAATGCCATGCCAAAAGGGGAATGCAAATCCTCTAAAAAAGGCAATCGTATATCCGCCACACCATCGCCATTAATATCACGCAATAAAGTAATACGGTTTGCGCTGGGTACAGCAGCACCTGCGCGTTTCATCACCAAGCCCATTATCCAACCTTGAATCCCATTAGCATCATCAGGTTTAGGTGGCGCATTGGTTTCAGCAATCAGTACATCCCCATTAGGTAACACGTAAAGCCAACGTGGGTGATCTAAGCCATTGGCAAATGCTGTCACGTGAGTGCCTGCAGCAGCTACTGGTGTTGCCGCGTTTGGCCAGCCAATAGCTGGGGCGATATATATAGTAGGAATAAGTGTTGTCTTTGGTGCTGGCAATAGTGGGTTCGAACCAATTCCTGATGAAATCGGCTGCTTAGCTATTTCACCACATGCGGTAAGTAGCACCAAAGCACTTAAAACACTGATATTCATTGCCTGCCTGCTTATCGCAGACCTAACTTTGACAATCATAGTTTTCCCATAAGCACCAATACAATGAGTACAACCACGACTAAACCTAAGCCACCACTTGGGCCATAACCCCAACTTTTGCTATGCGACCAACTAGGGAGTGCGCCAACTAACATTAAAACTAAAATAATTAACAAAATGGTTCCTATGCTCATGCTAATCTCCTTAAATAAGTTTGTAGTTTAATTTGCTGATGGCGCAGCTTCAGGTGGCGTAACAATAATAGTAGTGTCTCCGCCAGCCTTACCTGGTTCACCTTGAACACCTTCGACTCCTGTCTTTCCTGTTTCACCCTTAACACCTACGTCGCCAGATTGACCAGTCGCGCCTTGTTTGCCTGCAGCACCTGGTTCTCCAGCTGCTCCTGCAGGGCCTGGCACTGGTGTTGGTACAGGCACAATTATTGTAGAGGGCGTGTTATCTGCCGCTGGCCTATCGCATGCGGTTAAAATAAAGCCAGAAAATAATGTTAAAAATATAATTGAGTTTTTCATTATGTATCCTTTTATATAAAAATGACGTGGTTAGATAATTGTTAAAGTGCGTTTAAATTACCATGGTCGCCCATGCCTATTGGCTTGGCTGCCACAATTGATGCCGCCATAGCTAACATGCGCACCATTGTGCTATTCGGCGCATCCCAATATTCAGCCGCATGCGGCACAAATTTCAGCAAGGCTAAATTGCTAGAGTCAACGCCATTTGGAAACCAAGGTCTCGCAAATACTGTCCATAAACTTTCAATGTGCACGCGGTCATCTATAATTTCGCCATGCCCAGAGATAGAGACATAAGTGCTATCTGACTCATTTGAAAAGCCCAAATTCATCACTTGCAAATGTTGTACCTTATTAGAGCTTGAGTCGGTTAAAAACCAAATGGCGCCCTGCTCACACATTTCTTGTGGTGACATTGGTCTGCTCATTAGCATACCTTCTTCATCATTAAATGTGGTTAGCATGGCAACTGATATGTTTTCAATCAGTTTACCAAGCTTGGTTAGCTCACCCGTTTTTTGGGGTTTAATATTCATTTCGTCATCCTTATTATTAAAGCAATTTACTTCTGTAAGAATGCAAGTAAATCGCGAGTGAATCTTTGCTTTTCTGTCGCCAGCAAACCATGAGGCGCACCCTGGTATTCAATCAATTCGGCATGTGGAATACCCTTGGCAGCTGCACGGCCAGAGGCATCAATTGGAACTGTTTTATCTTCTGTGCCATGGATAATAAGTGTAGGCACTTTAAAAGCGCTTAAATCTGGGCGAAAATCAGTAGATGAAAAGGCTTGTGCGCAAGCTAGCGTAGCTTTTAAATTAGCCAGCATTGAAACGCTTCGCGACCATTCAAGTACTTCTTGGCTAGCAGGTTGAGATAGCATACTGACGCCATAAAATGTTTTAAAAAAATCAGCAAAAAATGCAGCGCGGTCTTCTTTCATGCCTGCCGCCATTTCATCAAACACACTTTGTTCAGTGCCTTTTGGGTTGTCGTCAGTCTTTAGCATATAGGGCACTATAGATGACACCAATACTGCTTTTTCAATGGACTTTCCGCCATGGCGAGACATGTATCGTGCCACCTCGCCACCACCCATCGAAAATCCCACTAAGGTGGCATCTGTTGCACCTGTTTGCTCGATTACCGCAGCCAAATCATCGGCTAGCGTATTGTAATCGTAGCCGTTCCAAGGGTGGGTGGAGCGACCAAAACCGCGTCTATCATAAGAAATGCTACGAAAACCAGCATCTGCTACCGCCATCGCATGATCATCCCAACTATCAGATGACAGCGGCCAGCCATGCAAAAATATGACTGGCTTACCTGAACCCCAATCTTTATAAAATAATTTGGTGTTATCTTTTGTAGTGATGTAACTCATCGCAGGCTCTTTCTTTAAAAGGATTTCAATATTATGATTTGATGCCCTTTTGTCGTCTGTGTGATAGCGAACATAGGCCATAAAAATCTAAATTGAGCCAAATATGTTTAAAGGGATTATCGACATAATCATTAATGTTGTGTAGCGTACAGACCACATCGAATGAAAGACCTAGGCTATTGAATCTAACAATTTAAACTGAATAAATATAACAGTGATTCAAGTAATGATAGACAACTCTCACATATGCCCAATTTGCGGTGGCTATTCTGCCCGCATACGTCGCCGCCATATTGATCACTTTAGAAGTTTATTCAGCTTGGTATATCGATACAAGTGTCAAAACTACCATTGCCAATGGCGAGGTAATATTCGCAAAAGCCAATTAAAAAATGGAACAACACACTCTTTAAGCTAAGTTTGCAAAATAAGTTTGTTGAATTTAGCTATGCTGTAGCGTAAAGATAGCCCGCTACTTTTGGTGCTAAATTGGCTTTATTCAGCCTTGATATTCCAGTGGTGATAAGCCAATGCTATTAATACAAAAACGCGTTTGAACCAATACAAGTAGCATCGTCAAACCACTCGTATTGGTTTAATACATCCATACTACTTCTTATCTTTACCAATTTGGTTGCCGATAATGCCGCCAATAGCCGCGCCACCCACTGTGCCAAGTACGCCACCACCTGTTAACACTGCACCACCCACGGCACCTACACCAGCACCAATGGCCGTGCTCTTGTCACGCGAAGACATGCCTGCACACCCTACCGAACCCAATAAAAAAGTAGTCATTACAACACTTATTGCAACTCGATTAATCTTTGTCATGGTAAATTCTCTCTTCTGTTTAAATGGTTAATACACATTCAATTATCCCTTTTACAAAACTTTTGTCTGTGCGCTAGCTAGCATATACACATTAATTTTTGTATTTCGAATAATTTGTGTTTTGAATAAAAAGGCTGAACATTAAATGTTCAGCCTTTTTTATTGATAGTTTCAACTCGTGAACACCACCAAATAAGCCAAATTAACAATAGCTGAATTGGCAATCGAGCAATCAAAGCCCATTGCGGCACTGCTGAGAAAAGATCAGCATGTTGTAGCATGTAGACATTAGCTGGCGTCACCGCAACGGTAAGTAACATTAGGCCATAGCCCGCTGGGCTTCGCATAGGTTTGAACAATAAGCTAATAGCGCCAAGCAGCTCAAAAAATCCGCTTGTATACACTGCTGCTAACGGGAAGGGAATATACGGTGGGACAATGCGTAAGAATAAATCAGGTCTAGCAAAATGCATGGTGCCACCAATAAAAAACCAAGCAAACACGAACAGCCTAGCTAGATATTGACCGCTAAATAGACGGTTAATCATCAATAATTACGGAGAAGTTAGATTAATTAGGTTTATTATTAAAAGAATCTGCTTCAAATTCAATTGCCTGAATGGCCAAATCAAAATCCATTGATTTATCAAAAAAGTAATGTACTCCTAAATCCTTCGCTATGCAGCGGTAATACGAGTTTGCGTGATTGGTCAGCATCATTAATATAGGTGCTTTAAATGGATAATGTGGTTTTTTAGTATGTTTAATGACTTCAAAGCCATTACCTTCAGAAAGCTCTATATCTAACAATAATATATCAAATTGCATTTCATTTAGCAGTGAAATCGCTTTGGTTTGGGTGGCCGCCGTGCCTTCAACTGATAAGTTTTTCAGGTTATTGATGGTTTCAAATAGCACTTCGCGCAACAAAGTAGAGTCTTCAACCAGTAACATTTTCATTGGCTTAGCACTACCAACTTTTATTGGCTCTAAGCTACTTTTACTGGGCAAACTATTTTCAAATACTACCATTTTTAAATCTGCTTAAATTTTATAAATAAACAACTATAACCTATTAAAATTAATCGCAGTAGTGGATTTTGTCTGACACACAACTACAACGGGCTTAAATCAATATTTTTTAAACTGAGGGCAATATATTCTATTATTATTCGATTAAGCCATTTTTAATTGCGTAATAAGTTAAATCAGCATTGGTCTTTAAGCTCATTTTTTCTAAAATGCGCATTCTATAGGTGCTTACTGTTTTGGTACTTATATTTAATTCATCACCAATCTCTGTAGGGCTTATACCGCCTGCTAGCTTAAAAAAAACTTGAAATTCTCGATGGCTTAGCATTTCATGTAACTGTTTTTCAGATGGATGACTTAGCTGGTCAGTCATTAATTCTGCAAGTTCTGCCGATATATAACGCTTTCCATTCGCAATGGTGCGAATGGCTTTAATAATTTCAGTTGAATCTGCACCTTTTGACAAATAGCCTTTACAGCCGCTACGGATTAAATTAAGCGCATATTGTTCCTCTGCATAGCCACTTAAAACCAATACTGGCAAGTTTGGCGCAATATGTTTTAAATCGTGCAAAGTGTCAACACCGTTTTTATCGGGCATTGAAATATCTAAAACCATTATGTCGTAACTATTTGCACGTACCAAATTCAATGCCTCTAAGCCACTGGCTGCTTCGCCCGTTACATTCAAATCAGCTTCTAACTCAATTAGGTTTTTGAGGCCTTGGCGTACGATGCTGTGATCATCTACTAATAAAACATTTTTCACTTTTTAAGCCTTAGTATAAATACATAAAGTCTATGCAATGTCTATAACACTAAAGCACCATAACACTAAAGCCAACACATTCAATCATTACATTGTAAATAATTACATCGTTGGACTAGCGGTTTGCATCATCTGAAGTATCAGCCGTGCCATCTAACCCAGCCCTGAATACTAGCCAATCACTTTCTATTTGTACGATTGATTGATGCAAAATGGGTTGCTTTTGCCATGAGCGGCGAATTAACAAGTACACGCCAACAGCAATTAAAATCGGTAAAATCATGGTTACTCCTAAAATAATATCACGATGTGGGCTCACCCAAGCAGCTGCAAAAAGCCACATCAACCCTGTTAATAATGACAAAATTGCCGCCAAGAATATCAACATAAAGCCAAATAAACTATTCACCACTCGTCGCACTTCTTGATTAAAGTTTTGTTTAAATATCGCGGCACGGCTTTCGGCCATTGCCGCGATATTCTCTTTCAATCGGTTTAAATCATCGCGGGAACTTGTGTCTAGTTTGTTAAAAAAGTTAACCTTTGCAAATTCCATGCGATTTTTTAAAAACAAGATTGCCAAAAATTTTAATGCTGTGATCCACATAATATTTTTAAGTTAGATATTTATTTTGAATTCGTTTTAGAGCCTAAAATATAGCCCAACAGTACGCCAGCACCCACAGCTACTGCTAAACTAGCTATTGGTCTTTCTTGCACAGTTTGCACAGTGCGGTCGCGGCTGACTTCATAAGCATGGCTTGCTTCTTCTTTCACCAAGCCTTTGAGTTGGTTGGCTTTATCGACAATTTGGTCTTTAATATCAACGATATTAGAGCCACTAGTATATTGTGATAGTAGTGATTTTAAACTTTCAATCACACTAACCGCCTGGGCTTTAGTTTCTGCTGATTGGCTATGTACCATATCAACAATTTGCTCAGCTTCGTTTTTGATATCACTTTTTACTGTATTGGTTACATTTTCAACATTTGTTTTAACGCTATTGGCTAAATCGGCTGCTTTTTCTTTTACATCGTTTTGTTTGTTTAAATTAAACATTTTATTTATTTCCTTTAATAAAAATAGTGGTTAGTTGTTTGTTAATGTATTTAAGGTTTTTTACCCATCAGATAAGAAACAATGGTCATGGCTAAAAATACAAAAAATAATACTTTGGCAATTTCTGTAGCACCTGCAGCAATACCGCCAAAGCCAAACACGGCGGCAATAATGGCAATCACAAAAAATACAACGGTGTAATGCAACATAATTGTTCCTTTCAAATTTAATTACTGTACTATTAACGACTTAACTTCATTAATCAGTTAAATTGTTAACTACTGAAACAGCATCTTATTAAAAATAGTCAGTATTAATCAGCATGGCTTATCTGATTTAAGCGTCAGAAAGCACCTACAAAATGAGAAAAATCCTTAAATAAATGCAGCTAATAACCAAAATTTGGAGTTGGGGTGAGCATATCGTCGCATCATTAGGCGGGCGTACCATTGCGATGCTTTTCGCCGCACTGGCGATTGCCTACGGCTCAGTGATGTTTAGTGATAACTGGATTGTATCGTTTAGCAAACAGGCTGATGTGATTAAAAAAGTTCGGGATAATATTGCGGTATTGCATCAGCTAAAGGCCGACCTGTTTGAAGCTGAAAGTGCACAGCGTGGTTACATAATAACCAAACGCAAAGAGTATGTTGCACCATTTAACGATGCACTAAACCAAGCGCGATATAACGTTAAATTGAGCGAGGCGCTGGTGATTGATACCTCTACCGAAAAAAACCAAACCATTGAGCTTGCCTGGCTAAGAGCGATTTCTGCTAGTGTAGAAGCAAAATCGGCAGAAATGCTGTTGACAATTAAGCTCATTGAAGCAAACAAAGTTGATGAAGCCAACCAGGTAATCAATGTGGATGTGGGTAGGTTAGAAATGCAAAAATTTGTGGCAGAAACCGACAAGCTAATTAAACAACAAACAGCCGATGTAGATGCAATGATTAAAAAACGCAAAAACACCGTTAATCTAGCGCGGGCGTCTAATATTATTGGCGCATTAATATTAATTTTTTTAGTGGTCATGGTGATTAAACAGTTGCTTAATGAGCTTTTAGTCAAAAGTAAGTTGCAACAACAAGTCATTACTGAAAATACAAATTACGAAATTCAACTGCAACAGCAAACCAAATTACTGCGTAGCATGGCGCTAGATTACCAAGCCGACGTAGAGCGCGAACGACAAAAGTTATCACGCGAGTTGCACGATGAGCTGGGTAGTATTTTTACCGCCACCAAAATGGATTTAGCCTGGTGCATAAAAAAGCTGGCTGATATTGCGCCAGATATTGTTGCTAAACTCACCAAAACGACGAGTTATGTTAATCAAGGTATTCAGTACCAGCG
>JANXWL010000122.1 GCA_025351225.1 Methylotenera sp.
AATAATTTTGATAGACCCTCAGCAATCGCTTTTCTGTCTTGTTCTTTAATACCAATATCCATGATGATTCTTTCCTATCGCCAATAAAATAAACGTGTAATTTTAATTATTAGATTTTAAATTTATGACACACTTTACGCAATTTGATTTTGCTATAATTGAATAAATAATTTTATTTGCGCTAATCATTTCACAAGGTTAATAACACTTTGTTTTTTAATAAAAAATCGTCAGCAGTCAACGCGCGCGTACAAGCGCCTCTCAGCCCAAGTCAACAGCATGGCAGCAAGCTGATTCGCGAGGCTTGGTGGTTGGGTTTAATATTAGCAGGTTTGTATCTTGCGGTTATTTTGTTTAGCTATTATCGACAAGATCCCTCTTGGTCGCACATGGCGAGCGAAAATACCGCCATTCATAATGCTGGCGGCTCGGTTGGTGCGTGGATTTCCGATATGCTGTTGTATCTATTCGGATTTTCAGCATGGTGGTGGGTGGTGTTGGCGTTTTATAGTGTGTGGCTAATGTATCACCGTTTAGAGCTGACGATTAGTGAGCGTCCGTTTTTGGTGTTCAATTTAGTGGGTTTTGGTTTGCTTATTTTGGCTTCTAGCACACTAGAGGCTGGCCATTTAGTCACTTTTCCAGCCACGCTACCGTTGGATGCTGGCGGCATGCTAGGCACGGCTGTAGATGGTGCGCTGCGCAATATGTTTGGTTATGCAGGTTCTACCATGTTGCTGTTGCTGCTGTTTGCGGTGGGCTTTAGCTTATTTACAGGCTGGTCGTGGATTATGATGACCGAAAAGTTGGGTAAAAACTTAATTGCAGCCTATGAGTGGTCAACCAACAAATACCACGATTGGCAAGACCGTAAAGCAGGCAAAGTAGTTGAGCTCAAGCGCGAGGAGTTTATAGGCGCAGAGCGTAAGCGCGTAGAAGACCGCGCGCCAGTTGAGATTAAAGCGCCTGTGGTAGAAATTGCGCAAAGTGAGCGCGTACAGAAAGAGAAGCAAACATCATTATTTACCTCGGATATGGATTCTAGCTTGCCGCCACTGCATTTATTGGACGAAGCCAATAATACTGTAGAGCTACCATCAACCGAAACACTCGATTTTACCTCGCGCTTAATCGAGAAAAAATTGATGGATTTTGGTATAGAAGTAAAAGTACTTTCTGCCCAACCTGGGCCTGTGATTACGCGTTATGAGTTAGAGCCTGCAGCAGGTGTAAAAGGCAGCCAAGTCACTAATTTGGTGAAAGACTTAGCGCGAGCCTTGTCAGTGGCTAGTGTTCGCGTGGTAGAGACGATTCCTGGCAAAACCTATATGGGTTTAGAGATTCCTAACCCCAAACGCCAAATTGTGTATTTGTCAGAAATTATGAGTAGCCAAGCTTATGCTGATGTACATTCGCCACTGGCAATTTGTTTGGGTAAAGATATTGCAGGCAAACCTGCCGTGGCCGATTTAGCTAAAATGCCACACGTATTGGTGGCGGGTACTACGGGTTCTGGTAAATCGGTAGCGATTAATGCGCTAATTTTAAGTTGGCTATATAAAGCCGATGCCAGCCAAGTACGCATGATTTTAATTGATCCTAAAATGCTAGAGCTTTCGGTGTATGAGGGCATTCCGCATTTGCTTGCGCCTGTGGTAACCGATATGCGCCATGCCGCTAACGCGCTTAACTGGTGTGTGTCTGAGATGGAGCGGCGTTATAAACTGATGTCGAGCCTAGGCGTGCGTAATTTGGCGGGCTACAATCAAAAAATTAAAGATGCTGTTAAATCAGGTGAAAAAATTCCGCACCCGTTTAGCTTAACGCCAGATGAACCAGAACCACTAGAAGAAATGCCTTTAATCGTTGTGGTGATTGATGAGCTGGCCGATTTGATGATGGTGGTGGGCAAAAAAGTAGAGGAACTAATCGCGCGCTTGGCTCAAAAGGCACGTGCTTCTGGTATTCATTTGGTACTTGCAACACAGCGACCATCTGTTGATGTGATTACAGGCTTAATTAAAGCTAACGTGCCTACAAGAATTTCATTTCAAGTGTCTAGCAAAATTGATTCAAGAACAATTCTAGACCAAATGGGCGCTGAAGCGTTACTAGGTCAGGGCGATATGTTATACATGCCACCTGGCACTGGCTACCCTGTACGTATACATGGTGCCTTTGTAAGCGACCATGAGGTGCACCAAGTAGTGAACCACCTTAAGGCGATGGGTGAGCCGAACTATATAGAAGGTATTTTGACCAATGAAACAGAAGGTAATGAAGCGGGTGAGTTTAGCAGCGATGACTCAGGCGGCGAAAAAGACCAGTTATATGATGAAGCCGTGGCAATTGTGTTAAAAACTCGACGTGCTAGCATATCATCGGTACAGCGCCAGCTGCGCATTGGCTATAACCGCGCAGCTAGGTTAATTGAAGATATGGAACGTGCTGGTTTAGTTTCTGCTATGCAAACTAACGGCAATAGAGAAGTATTAGCTAAAGGAAATATGTCGCAAGATGATTAAATATAAGATGGTTAGATTATTGTTTGGATTGCTATTTTTAGCGACGACCAGTGCTTTTGCGGATGGCGTATCAAGTCTGCGCGATTTTTTTAGCAGCACCAACACCATGCGTGCAAAATTTAGCCAAGTGGTTACCGATACGCAAGGCCGTAAAGTGCAAGAAGTAGAAGGTACCATGCAACTGCAAAGGCCGAATAAGTTTCGCTGGGATTACAATAAACCTTATGAGCAACAAATTATTAGCGATGGCAAAGATGTGTTTTTGTACGATACTGATTTGCAGCAGGTGACGGTGCGCGCTTTGAGCCGCGCCATTGGCTCTAGCCCAGCAGCCATGCTGGCTGGCGGCGATGCAGTAGAAAAAGGGTTTAGTTTGAAAAATGCCAATCGCAAAGATGGCCTAATATGGGTGCTGGCTTTGCCAAAAGAAAAAGATAGCGGTTTTGACCGTGTGCTACTCGGCTTTAAAGACGACAAATTACGCAAAATGGAGCTTTATGACAGCTTTAACCACATTACTCACATTACATTTGATGCGGTTGAGCGTAACCCCGCGCTGCAAGAGGCCACTTTTTTATTCACCCCGCCAAAAGGTGTTGATGTGGTTGGTGAATAATATTTAGTAAGCCATTGATATTGTGTATAAGTATATTCAACATTTTTCTTTTCTAATACATTAAAGTATAGTTATTTACTCGGCATAACTTTTGCTTATAAACTTATAGTTATATTCATTCATATTAAGATTGTGGGCGCATAACATGCATCAAAAAAAGCATCAGCCTGAAACTAAACAGCGATTAGCGACTAAATTACCCATTTTTTTACTTAACTTATTGTTAGTTGCACCAATCTTAATCACCAATACTTTTGCCGCTGAAGCTACGATGCAGCTAGAGAAAGTCTTAAGTTCACAAACATTGACAGATGCCGAAACACTCATCCGAAAGGGTGACTTTCAAGCGGCTTATCAATTGCTCGAACCCTTAGAAGCTGATCGCGCTGGCGATGTGGAATACGATTACTTGTTTGGCGTTTCTGCTGTAGAAAGCAACAATTTTACACGCGGTGCGTTTGCGTTAGAGCGCGTGTTAGCGACCAATCCAAATCATCGAGATGCACGTGCTGAAATGGCAAAAGCACATTATCTGCTAGGTGAGAAAGATGCCGCAAAAGCAGAATTTAACAATGTATTAGTGCAAAATCCAGACGCGCAAACCAAAAAATCGATTGAAAAACTACTGACTGCGATACAAAAAATTGAAGGCACAACCACAACTTTTGGTGCATATTTAGAGTTTGGTTTGGGCTGGGATTCTAATGTGAGTAGCGCGCCAGACTTGCAATCAATCGGTGTGCCAGTATTTGGCGGCTTGTTAGTCGATTTGGGTAGTAGCGGCAAAGCTAATGCAGATGATTTTATGAACTTAGCTGGCGGTATTTCGTTTCGTCAACCGTTCACTGAACGTTTAGCGGCATTTGGCTCAGTCAGCGGTAATAGTCGTATCAATGGCGATCAAACTGCATTTGATAATAGCACGCTCGATTTGAATGCTGGCTTGCAGTATCGATTAAATAAGCATAGTTTTACCGCGGCCTTGCAAGATGGCCACTTTGATTTGGATTCTGAGGGCTTCCGTCATGCTTATGGCACAACAGGACAGTGGCAGTACAACATCGATTCAAATAACCAAGCTGGGCTTTATGCGCAATATTCGCGTTTAAACTATACTGGCAACAGCGCTCGCAATGCAGATCGAAAAATTGTTGGCGTCAATGCGGCGCATGTGTTTAAGGGCGATTTAACGCCAGTAATTTATGGCAGTCTTTATGGTGGTCGCGAAGAAGCGCGGAGTGATCAGGCCAATTTTCTAAGCCAAGACGTGGCAGGCATGCGAGCAGGTGGTCAGTTGAGTTTAAGCAGCAAATGGCAGTTGCAAGCTTCATTGGGTGTTGAGTTGCGGGACAATGACGAAAATGACCCGATTTTTTTAATAAAACGTAAAGATCGTCAATATGACGCCTCGTTTGGTGTCAATTGTATGCCTGCGCAAGATTGGTCAATAAAACCGCAGCTTAGCTACAGCAAAAACGATTCTAATGTCGATTTAAATAGCTACAACCGCACGGTGATATCAGTTAGTGTACGTAAAGATTTTAGTTGGTAAACCGCTAGTAAGCCCAGTTGCTATAAGCTAAGTAGCTTTTAGCTTAAGTCACGGTATAATTAATTATCGTGAATAGCTTATTTCAAACTACTGCGCCCCAAGCCCCTCTAGCTGAGCAACTTCGTCCTAAAACCCTCGACGAAGTGGTCGGCCAAACACATTTACTGGGCGAAAATAAACCACTACGTTTAGCGTTTCAATCAGGAAAATTACCCTCTATGATACTTTGGGGGCCGCCAGGCGTCGGCAAAACTACATTGGCGCGCCTTATTGCCAATACGGCTGATGCCGAGTTTATTGCGGTTTCTGCCGTGCTTAGTGGCATAAAAGATATCCGTGATGCAGTAGAGCGCGCCGAGTTGACTTTGCAGCAACATGGCCGCAAAACCATTTTATTTGTTGACGAAGTACACCGTTTTAACAAAGGCCAGCAAGATGCTTTTTTGCCATTTGTAGAAAGCGGCTTGATTACATTTATTGGCGCAACCACCGAAAATCCGTCGTTTGAAGTCAATAGTGCCTTATTAAGCCGTGCGCAGGTATTTGTTTTAAATGCGCTTTCTGAAGATGAATTAGCACTTTTGCTTGAGCGTGCTAGATTATTAATTGCAGAAAATATTCGCTTTAGCGATGCAGTAAAAGAGCAAATTACTAATTATGCTGATGGCGATGCACGGCGCTTATTAAACTTCGTAGAAGGTTTATTTAATGCGGCTTCCAGCGCTAGTATTGAAAAAATAGATGAAGCTTTTTTACAAACCACGATGGCCAGCAAGTTACGCCGTTTTGATAAAGGCGGCGAGGCATTTTACGATCAAATTTCGGCGCTACATAAATCAGTTCGTGGTAGCAATCCAGATGCGGCGTTGTATTGGTTTTTACGCATGATAGATGGCGGCGCAGATCCGCTGTATTTAGGCCGCCGCATTGTGCGTATGGCAATTGAAGATATCGGCTTGGCGGACCCGCGCGCGCAAGGTATGTGCTTAGAAGCCTGTCAGATTTATGAGCGCCTAGGCTCGCCAGAAGGCGAATTAGCATTGAGTAACGCCGTGATTTACTTGGCAGTCGCGCCCAAAAGTAATGCGGCTTACAACGCATATAATCAAGCGAAAACTTTTGTGGCGAATGACAAATCGCACCCCGTACCGTTGCATTTGCGCAATGCGCCAACTAAGCTGATGAAGTCGTTAGATTATGGCAAAGATTACCGCTACGCGCATAACGAGCCTGAAGCTTACGCCACCAATGTTGATTATTTTCCTGATGAATTCTATGATAAAAATACTGGAAAAGACAGGTCACCACAGTTTTATATGCCCACACCGCGCGGCTTAGAAGGTAAAATTACGGAAAAATTGGCGCACTTGCGTGAGCTAGATAAAAAAGCTAAAAAATAGTTTGGCCACAGAGTACACCGAGAACACAGAGAAAAACCTTAAAATGGCGGATGATTTAACAAGTCAGATAATTGGTGCGGCAATTGAGGTGCATACTATTTTGGGTTCAGGATTGTTGGAGAGTGTGTATGAATTGGCGCTTTGCAGAGAGTTTGAATTGCGTGAAATCCCTTTTGAAAGACAAGTGAAAGTTGATGTTGAATACAAAGGGCTTATCATAGCGGGTCAGCGCTTAGATTTGTTGGTGTTTAATGAAGTGATTGTTGAGTTAAAGTCACAAGCAAAATTGTCAGAATTTGCAACAGCACAATTATTATCGTATTTAAAATCCACAGGTTTAAAGCGCGGCTTAATAATTAACTTTGCCGAGAATAAATTGATTAATGGTATAAAAAGAATTTCTCTGTGAGCTCTGTGTACTCTGTGGCTAAAAAAGATTTAAGGAAAATATGTTAGATATTCAACAATTAAGAAATGATTTAGACGGTGTAGTTAGCTTATTAGCAAAACGTGGTTTTTTGTTTGATGCTGCAAGTTTTAGCAAATTAGAAGCAGAACGCAAAACTATACAAACCAATACCGAAGCGCTGCAAGCTAAGCGTAATGCGGCTTCTAAGAGTATTGGCTTTGCAAAATCTAAAGGTGAAGATGTTTCTACCATCATGGCAGAAGTAGCTGGTTTGGGTGAGCAACTAAAAGCAGGCGAAACGCAGCTAGCAGGGATTCAAAATGATTTACAAAGTCTGTTGCTGAATATCCCCAATTTGCCACATGACAGCGTTCCAGCAGGTAAATCAGAAGCCGATAATGTAGAAGTGCGTAAAGTAGGCACGCCGCGTACCTTTGATTTTGCAATCAAAGACCATACCGATGTTGGTATGCCGCTAGGCTTAGATTTTGATACAGGTATCAAGCTTTCAGGTGCTCGCTTTACCTTTATGCGCGGCCAAATCGCTAAGCTGCACCGCGCGCTAAGCCAATTTATGTTGGATACGCAAACTGAAAAACATGGCTACGAAGAATGTTATACGCCGTATTTGGTGAATGCTGAAACTTTACGTGGAACTGGGCAGCTCCCGAAATTTGAAGAAGACTTATTTAAAGTGCCTTTCGGTGTCGAGGATATATTCAAAGGTGATAAGTGGGTTGAAATTAAAGACAGATACTTTTACTTAATTCCTACCTCCGAAGTCACGCTCACCAACACCGTGCGCGATGAAATCGTTCCTTTAGAAGCCTTGCCCATCAAACTCACCGCACATACGCCGTGCTTTCGTTCTGAAGCAGGCAGTTACGGAAAAGATACCAAAGGCATGATTCGTCAGCACCAATTCGATAAAGTTGAGATGGTGCAGATCGTGCATCCTGATAAGAGTTACGATGCGCTTGAAGAGATGGTTGGACATGCCGAGAACATCCTTAAGGCGCTCGAACTGCCTTACAGTGTGGTATCACTGTGTACAGGCGACATGGGTTTTGGTGCAGCTAAAACCTACGACTTAGAAGTATGGTTACCCGCGCAAAATACTTATCGTGAAATTTCTAGTGTGAGCAATTGCGAGGCGTTTCAAGCACGTCGTTTACAAGCGCGTTTTAAAAATGCACAAGGTAAAATGGAGTTTGTGCATACGCTGAATGGCTCTGGCTTGGCAGTAGGGCGTACCTTGGTGGCAGTATTAGAGAATTATCAAAATGCTGACGGGAGTGTGACGATTCCTAAGGTATTGCAGCCTTACATGGGCGGGTTGCAAAAATTAAACATTAAAAACTAAGCACTAAAATTAACTATTCGTTAAGCGCTACCATTTGATTGTTGCGGGCAATTTTATAGCTATCAGGGTCTACATTGTGGCTTGGTTGACTGCGTTGTAAGATGCTGTGATAACTGCGTATTGATTCTACATAAATGACAGGCGCACCACCGCTGCAATAGCCATATTTTGCATTGATGTAGTAATTGGGGTTGTTCAGCATGACTAGCGTTTTTTTGATGTCAGCCCAGCTATCAGGATTTAGCTTCAAACGTTGTGCCAGCACCCGCGCATCTTCAACATGCGCATAACCAACATTGTAAGCAGCCAATGCCATATAAGTGCGGTCTGGTTCAGGTATGCGTGCAGGCACTGTGTCTATCATTAAATTAATATATTTTGCTCCAGCGGCTATGCTTTGTTTAGGATCTAGCCTATCAGTTACGCCCATTTGATCAGCGGTATTTTCGGTTAACATCATCAAACCACGTACATTGGTAGGCGAAGTGTTAAACGTATCCCAATGTGATTCTTGATAACTAATGGCGGCTAGCAAACGCCAATCAATACCGGTTGTTTCTTGTGCATGTTTAAATAATGCTACATATTTGGGCAGCAGCGTATTGTTTCTAATCAAAAATGTTTTGATGTCGAATGGATTAAGGCGTTTTGAGTTGCCGTGGTAGCGATCCACTAAGTTACGCAAAGTGCCATCTTTTTTGATTTTTGCAAAAAAACTATTGGCTTTTTCTAACAGCTTTGGGTCAGCCTGTTTTGATAATGCCCAAGCAATTTTTTCAGGCTCACCAAGCGCAAAAGCTACGCCTAAATTGGG
>JANXWL010000142.1 GCA_025351225.1 Methylotenera sp.
TTTTCAAAGCAAGTAAGCCAAGGTAACAGGGAGTGGTTTTGAAACACTACCGCGCGCTCAGGGCCTGGTTTGGCAATCTCGCGACCTGCACAAAACAAATGCCCGCTGCTAGGCTCTAACAAACCCGCAATCAAGTTCAGCACAGTTGATTTGCCACAGCCTGAGTGGCCAATAATTGACACAAACTCGCCTTGCTGAATATTTAAGTTCACGTCTTTTAGTGCCTCAAACACACCTTTTTTGGTAATAAAACGCATATTGACGTTTTCTAAATAAACGTAGCGATCGGTTATTTTCCCCTCTAATGAATGGCCATCTGCAGATTCTTTAGTAGCTTTTGTTTTAGTCGTAGTCATTTTTAAAGCTCCTATTCGTATGAAAAGCGTTTAGCGATTGCGATTAAACTTTGCTCAAGCAACAAGCCCACAATGCCCACTACAAAAATCGCGATAATGATGTGCTCTACATTGAGGTTATTCCACTCATCCCACACCCAAAAGCCAATTCCCACGCCCCCTGTCAGCATTTCAGCCGCCACAATCACTAACCATGCCACGCCAATAGATAAGCGCACACCTGTCATCATGTAGGGTAATACGCTGGGGAAGAGGATTTTTGTCACAATTTTCCACTCGCTTAAATTAAGCACTTTGGCCACGTTCATATAATCTTGTGGCACTTTACTTACGCCAACCGCAGTATTAATAATCATTGGCCAAATTGCCGAGATAAAAATTACCCAAATCGCTGCAGGGTTGGCTGCTTTAAACACCAGCAAACCAATTGGCAACCAAGCCAGTGGTGAAACAGGGCGTAGCAAACTAATGACTGGCGCTGTCATGCGGTTTAAAAACTCAAAGCGACCAACCATAAACCCTAGCGGAATGCCTACTAGCGCGGCCAAACCAAAGCCTAAAGCCACGCGTTTGAGTGAGGCCAAAATATTCCAACCGATGCCTTGGTCGTTTGGGCCATTCACATAAAACGGATGGCTAAACAATTCAACCGCAGATTGAAACGTTTTAATAGGGCCTGGCAAACCTTGCGCTTGCGCGGAGATGAGCGCCCAAATCGCAAGCAACATCAGCAAGCCAAATATAGGAGGCAACAACCATTGCATGAAAGCTTTAAATTGCAGCTGAAACTTGCTGGGTTCAACAGGCTTGCTAGGCTCAACAAATTTAACTTCAGTTGAATTAATGGGTTCAGTTATTACTGGCGCTGCTGCTTGCTCTGGCTCAATCTGAAGGCCAGCCACGCTAGCCTTGCTGCTTTCTGTATCGTTTGCGGCCATCATGCTTGCCAAACTTTCTTTTTTTATGCTGACAACACTCATCATTACACTCCTTATAATTGCTTTGCTTGCTGCGGCTTCTGCTTAACTTGTATTACGCTTTAATTTTGAAGCTAGCAGCATAAGCAGCAGGGTTTTTACCATCCCATACAACGCCATCCATTAGTTTGCTGCTACGCATTGGGTCTGTAGGCACAGCCACGCCAAGTGCTTTGGCCGCTTCTGTGTAAATATCAATACGGTTTACTTTTTTAGCGATTGCTAAGTAATCTGGGTCAGATTTCAGCATTCCCCAACGCTTGTGTTGTGTTAAGAACCACATGCCATCAGATAAGTATGGGAACGATACTTTGCCATCTTCAAAGAATTTCATGAAGTTAGGGTCTTTCCATTTTTTACCGTTACCATTGTCGTAATCACCTAAAAAGCGGCCTAAAATCACCTCTTTTGGCGCATTTACATAGGATTTCTGAGAGATTAGTTCGGCCACTTTGGCGCGATTTTCGGTAGCCTCAATGTATTTACTGGCCTCTAAAATCGCCATCACCATTGCGCGTGCCGTGTTTGGATTTTTAGCCACAAACTCAGCCGTTGTGCCCAATACTTTTTCTGGGTGCTCTGCCCAAATATCTTGTGAGGTAGCAACCGTATAGCCTACTTTGTCGTAAATCGCTCGTGCGTTCCAAGGCTCACCTACACAGTAACCATCCATATTGCCAATACGCATATTGGCGACCATTTGTGGTGGTGGCACTACGATGGTTTTGACATCTTTAATCGGGTCAATGCCATTGGCTGCAAGCCAATAGTTAAGCCACATGGCGTGTGTGCCAGTGGGGAAGGTTTGTGCGAATATGTAATCGCGATTTTCGTTTTCTAGCAAGCGTTTCAGAGTTTTGCCATCTTTTACACCTTTATCTTTTAGCTGATTAGAAAGTGTAATGCCTTGACCATTGTGGTTAAGTGTCATTAACACGTTCATATCTTTTTGCTGGCCACCAATACCCATTTGTACGCCATAAACTAAGCCATACAACACGTGCGCCGCATGTAGCTCGCCATTCACTGTTTTATCGCGAATCGCCGCCCAGCTTGCCTCTTTACTCGGTATAATTTTAATGCCATATTTTTTATCAAAACCCATTTCGGCCGCCACCACAATCGGTGCGCAATCAGTTAGCGGAATAAAACCTATTTTTACTTCGGTCAACTCTGGTGCATCGCTACCTGCTGCGTAAGCCATATTTTGTAAGCCCGCTGGCATAATATTAAGTGCTGCGGCAGCACCAAACGCGCCTGCTACTGCTGTTTTAAAAAAGTTGCGACGATTAGCATTAACGGCTGATTGACTATCTGTTGTGGTTAATTGTGATTCAATTTCTTTTTTCATTATTTACTCCAAACTAAAATTTTTACCAAAAAAAAGCGCTTTAACATGGGCATGTAAAGCCCATTGTTAAAGACGCCTTTGTCTTTTATTACCACTTTTACTTTTAACTACAATAGTTTAGACCGCCATTGGCCTAACAAAACATTGTGCATACCCGCCATTGGATTAACACAACTAAATAACTGCTCAATTACACAATTAGCATACTTGCCGCTTCTATCAGTTGATGCGATAAATCAGCTAACTTCATGTTCTTTTTCATGGCCATACTGCGCAGCATTTCGTACGCTTCCACTTCGTCTAAGCTGCGCTGCTTCATCAGTAAGCCTTTTGCACGCTCAACTACCTTGCGTTCATCCAACTTAATTTTTGCTTGGCTAAGCTCAGAGCGCAAATTTTTAAATTCTTCAAATCTTGCTACAGCAGCATCAATCACTGGCGTTAACCTTTCACTTGGAATCGTACCCACTACATAAGCGCTTACACCCGCTTGTGTAGCCAATTTAATTTGCTCTTTATTGCCATCGTGCGTAAACATTACAATCGGGTGTAGATTATGCATACTCATCACGCAAATGTTCTCTAATGTATCGCGACTTGGCGATTCGGTATCAATAATCACAACATCAGGTTTAATTGCTAAATATTTATCATGTAGATGTACATCGTTTTCAACATGCGCAACTACATCAAAGCCATTATCAATCAACGATTGTTTTAATGGCTTGCACCGTTTTATTTCATTATCAACAATCATCACCTTTAACATGATTAATGTATAGCAAGGGCTGTGCCAACCCAATTTATTTAAACCAAGCAATTGAATGTATTGATAAAAATGTTTTTTTAAAATTGGATTTTGTTGAAGCATAAATGCATAGCATGCACAAATGAAGTGCGGATGCACCAAGCAATTTGATTTTTGAACTCTGGGGAAATTGGTGGCCGGGACGGGAATCGAACCTGTGACACGCGGATTTTCAATCCGCTGCTCTACCGACTGAGCTACCCGGCCAAGGGTGTGCTTACTACATATAGTTAATATTAAATGCAATTAATTACAAGCCGCGCATTATAGCAAACTTAACTAAAGTTTACACATTTGGCTGCAATTTAATTACAACTAAGGTGGCTAAACACAATAAATTGCACTATGATGACATTTTGAATGTGGGATGATATTTACAAATAGCGGGCGTATGTAATAGGTAGTATTCATATGCGGCGGGCCAGTCATTTCTATTTGATTAATTTAACAAAATAAAAAAGGAGAGTCACATGGGTATGTTTTCATTTATTAAAGAAGCGGGTGAAAAATTATTTGGTATTGGCGAAGCAAAAGCGGCTGAAGTGGTTGCTAAGGCTGACCCTACTCCCCTTAACTTAGATGCAGCCAATAAAGCAGCTGCTAAGGCAATTGCTGATTATGTTGCAAAAATGAACTTAACTGCGGATGGCTTGACGATTGGCTTTGATGCTGCTTCTAGCACAGTAATTGTGCAAGGCATGGCGGATACGCAAGAAACAAAAGAAAAGATTTTGCTATGCTGTGGTAATGTGGCTGGCGTTGAGAATGTGCAAGATCAATTAGGCGTGACTAGTGCAGAGGCTGAGCCACAATTTTATACTGTGGTACGCGGCGATACATTATCAAAAATTGCTAAAGAGTTTTATGGCAACGCCAATGCTTACATGGGAATTTTTGAGGCTAACAAGCCGATGCTAAGCCATCCAGATAAAATTTACCCAGGCCAAATGTTGCGTATTCCGCCCCAATAAAACTTGGCATGGAAAACTAAATATAACAATTTAATAATGATTTTTTAATGAGGAGATAGAAATGAGCAAACTTTTAGGTATTTTATTAGCAGGTGTTTTTGCGACCGCACTATTAATAGGTTGCGGTGAAAAAGCAAAAGATGCAGCAGATGCAGCTAAGAGCAGTATGGGTGATGCAGTAAATTCAGCTAAAGACGCGGCCGCTGCATCAGCAGACACTGCTAAAGATGCCGCTGCTGCAACTGCCGATTCAGCTAAAGCTGCAGTAACAGATGCTGCAACAGCAACTAAAGAAGCTGCTACCGAAGCAAAAGATAAAGCTGTAGACGCTGTGCAAGCTGCAAAAGATGCAGTTGCTGCAGACGCTGCAAAAAAATAAGTAATAAGCTTTAATAAAACCCGCAAAGCTTAACGGTTTTGCGGGTTTTTCATTTAAACTTGCGCTTATGACAAGTTTTCAAATCCCCACTCTAGACACGCGATTAACAAGCGTATTACAACAAAAAATCAACACTAAAACCAAGCCGCTAGGTGCGCTCGGCCGTTTAGAAGCACTTTCACTACAAGTTGGTTTGATTCAGAAAACGTTAATGCCACAATTAAGCAAGCCTACCATGCTCGTATTTGCGGGTGATCACGGCATTACTAATAGTGGCGTTAGCCCTTACCCACAGGCGGTTACTGCGCAAATGGTGCTTAATTTTTTAAGTGGCGGCGCTGCCATTAATGTGTTTGCACGGCAAAATGGATTTGCATTGCGGGTTATTGATGCAGGTGTAAATCATGTGTTTGAGCCGCATGTCGATTTGATTAATGCCAAAATTGACATGGGTACGGCTAACTTTTTGCAGCAAGCTGCCATGACACAGGCTCAGTGTGAGCAAGCGCTTACACGCGGTGCAATCCTTGCCAGTGCTGAAATTTCTACTGGTTGTAATGTGCTGGGTTTTGGCGAAATGGGCATCGGTAATACATCAAGTGCTAGCTGTTTAATGAGCGTACTGTGTAATATGCCAATTGAACAATGTGTAGGCCGCGGCACAGGTTTAGACGATGCAGGCTTAAGCAATAAAACGAAATTACTTAAAAAAGCCATTCAACACCATGCTTTAAGTAACGATGATGTATTGCAAGTGTTAGCCACATTTGGGGGCTTTGAAATTGCCATGATGGTGGGTGCAATGCTCGGCGCAGCTGAGCAAAAAGTGGTGTTACTGATTGATGGTTTTATTGCAACTTCTGCTTTGTTAGTGGCTGCAAAAATGCAGTCAAACATTGTGGATTACTGCGTGTTTGCGCACTGCTCTAACGAACATGCGCACCATGAAATGCTAAACTATTTAGGCGCAAAGCCCTTGTTAGATTTAGGCTTGCGGTTAGGTGAAGGTACAGGTGCGGTACTGGCTTATCCGCTTGTGCAAGCCGCTGTTAATTTTTTAAATGGGATGGCCAGTTTTGAATCTGCAGGTGTCTCAGAGAAGAGTTAAACATGCAAAAGCAATGGAAATACTTTCTACTGGCTTTGGGTTTTTTTACACGTATACCCGTGCCTAATTTTACCGATTTTAAAGAATCTGACTTAAATCACAGTACTAAGTATTTTCCATTAATCGGTATTATTGTGGGCTTGGTTGGTGCTGGCAGCTATGTAATTAGCGCGCAATTTTTGCCGCAAACTGTTGCAGTGTTAATCAGCATGGTAGCGACTATTTACCTAACAGGGGCGTTTCACGAAGATGGCTTAGCCGATAGCGCAGATGGCATTGGTGGCGGCTGGACGCGTGAGCAAATACTCACTATTATGCAAGATTCTCGGCTTGGCACCTATGGCGCAGTGGCTTTATTTTTGGCATTGTTTGCTAAATTTCAATTGCTCAATTCGCTCAATCATTATCTTCTTCCATTTGCCCTAGTTACTGGCCATGCGCTTAGTCGCTTAAGTACGGTTTATGTGATGGCGACTTTAAGTTACAGCAAGCCAGAAGGCAAAGCTAAGCCGCTAGCCACGCAAATTTGCTTGGTAGATTTAGCTGTGGCTTCAGTATTTGGTTTGTTGCCATTTTTTGCGATGATTAGTTTATTGGTAGCAAACAATCACTTGCTCTCTATCGTCATTAATCTTGTATTAATGGTGTTGATACCCATGCTATTAAGCTGGTTTTGGTGGCGACATAAAATCTATAAATGGCTAGGTGGCTATACGGGTGATACTTTAGGTGCGATGCAGCAAATTATCGAATTAGCATTTTATTTTGGTTTAACTGTTTGGAGTTACAACGTTTGAAACTCACCCTAATTCGACACACTTCACTACAAACAAGTGCTGGTATTTGCTATGGGCAGAGCGATGTTGATGTAGCGACAAGTTTTGTAAACGAGGCAGAAAGTACAAAAGAAAAATTGGCGGGTACGGCGTTTGATGCTGTCTATACTAGTCCGCTACAACGTTGCGTTAAGCTGGCAAATGCGCTTAAATTAGGTGAACCAATTGAAGATGCGCGTTTAATGGAGTTGAATTTTGGTGATTGGGAGTTGCAGGCTTGGGATGATATGCCACGTGATTTATTTGATACGTGGGCACATGATTATGCCAATATTGCCCCGCCCAATGGTGAAACGTTTAGCCAATTGCAGCAACGTGGGCTCAATTTTTTAGAAGAAATATTGGCGAAACATGCAAACGAACATATTGCAGTGATTAGCCACGGCGGCACGATACGGGCACTGCTGGCGCATGTTCTGAATATGCCACTTAAAGGTTTATTTCGATTTACAATTGATTATGGCAGCGTAACGCAGCTCAATTTTTCGCAAGCCGTGCCAAAAATTGAATTTGTGAACCTTTAAACCACAGCCCTACTTAAACCAGAGTTATCGTTTGGCCTAGGCATTCCACCACTTGCCCTTTACGAATTTTGGCAGTTTTACGTAGTTCAATTTCACCATCAACCCGCACAACGCCCTCTGCTACCATCGCTTTGCCTTGGCCGCCGCTATCGGCAATGCCCTCAATCTTAAGCAAATCGCATAGTGCGATATATTCACCTTTTAATTTAAATTCGGTCATCGTTATCCTTTAATCCTAGCCTTTAATTTTGGCCTTTCAGTTGAATTGGCAAGCCCGCCGCAATAAAGCTCACTTTGTTGGCAATTTTCGCTACTGCTTGGTTCAATCTGCCTTGCTCATCTTGAAACTGGCGATTGATTTCACCTAGCGGCACAATACCCATACCGACTTCGTTGCTGACTAAAATAATAGTGCCTTGTAACTTAGGCAAGGTCTCTAACAAGGCGATGCGCTCTTGCGCCCAGTCTACCCCTTCAGGTGGCGCACAATCTGGGCATATACATTGCGCAAGCCATAGCGTAAGGCAATCCACAATTAAGCATTCATTTTCTTTGGCAACCATTTGTAAAGTGTTGGCTAGATTAAAAGGTGCTTCAACCGTTTGCCAATGTTTAGGACGGCGCGTTTTGTGGTGTTCTATACGCTGGCCAAACTCATCATCATAAACCTGCGCAGTAGCAATATAAGTGACTGGCAAATCGCTAGCAATAGCGAGTTGTTCTGCATAGGTGCTTTTACCAGAGCGTGCACCACCTAAAATTAAATGAATACTCATACTTGCCAACCATTCTCCATTAACATGTTTGATAGCGGCTTGGCCGTAGCCCAGCCTTCTTCAATTAACATGGGTTCTTTATAAAATGTATTCACATAGCCCAAGCATAAAATGGCAATAGGTTTTGCATCTGCAGGAATACCTAACAATTTAGCCAATTTTATTGGATCAAACAGGCTTACCCAGCCCATACCCAAGCCCTCTGCACGCGCTGCTAGCCACATATTTTGTATGGCGCAACTCACAGAGGCTATATCCATCTCTGGCAAGGTGCGGCGGCCAAAAACATGCGCATCGCGCTTGTCGCATAAAGTGGCAACCAGTAGCTCACCACAGTCTAAAACACCTTCTACTTTTAATCGCATAAATTCTGCCATGCGGGTGGTATTTTCAAGCTCGCCAATAGCCTGCGCAGTATTAATACGCTCTGCATCTACCAGCTTATGAATGGCTTTGCGCAAGGCTTTATCGCTAATACGAATAAATCGCCAAGGTTGCATTAAACCCACACTTGGTGCGTGGTGCGCGGCTTGCAAAATTTTGGTTAAAATTTCGCTATCCACAGGCGTAGGCAAAAAGTGCCGCATATCGCGCCGCTCGGCAATTACTTTATAGATGGCAGCTTGTTCATTTTGCGAATAAGCGTGAGGGTTTTTAGTCATTTTGATGTAAAAAAAGCCGCTCTAAGTTAGGCGGCTTTAAATATTAGCAATTATTATACTGGTGAAGTTTGTAGTGGTTTAACGCTACGCCATAAGGCTACACTTAACCAAACAATTGCAAAATACATGGCAGAAAAGCCCATCCAGCTTGGCAAGTACTCCCAACCATGCTTCATTGATTCAATTAAGCCTTGCGCAGGAAAACGGCCAGAAAACAAGTAATACGTTTGTGTAGAAATCACAAAAGCAATCAGCGTAGTAAACATACTTACCAAGGCATAAGGCGCCATTGCATTAAGCGATACAGCAAACACATCACTTTGCTTGGCTAACCACATGCCGCCTAGCCACATTACGCCATACGCAGGAATCAAGCCCCAATAACCATTGGTTAGGCAAAA
>JANXWL010000156.1 GCA_025351225.1 Methylotenera sp.
ACTGCCTATGGCATAGAGCACTTAATTGGCAGCGACCCAGAAATGCTGAATGGCGAATATACAGGCGGCGTGACGGGTGTGCCTAGTTTTCAGGAAGGCAAAGTGACGCGCATTAATCAATGGCTGGCCGAGCGTGGCAAAAAACTCAGTGATTTTGAAACCAGCTATTTTTATAGCGATTCGCATAACGATTTACCACTGATGCAGCTAGTCACCAACCCTGTGGCGGTGGACGCAGATGAGATTCTAACGGCATATGCACAAGAGCAGGTTTGGCCGCAGATTAGTTTGCGATAACGAGCGCATCTAGTTACTTGATATGTAGGTACGCTGGGACTAAAAACAACACAACGCCAACAATCATACAAGTGCCAGCCCAAAAACCTGCCGCTTTGCCAGATTTCATCCATAAGCACATAGGAGTTAATCCAATCACAATGATTGCTACACCCATGATGATGGCCTGCCAACCGTCAGCACTTACCTCTGCCCCACCATACCGATTATTGCGCCCATAATAATGCTGTGTAGCAATAATAAAACTACCATAAGCCAACATAAATGCACTCATGCCAACGGCAAGCCATTTAGCAAACGGTGAAATCTTTCTTTGTTGATTTTTAATGGGTAACATAATTTATGGTCTTCACAGGAATTAGAGTCTACCGCCCCAACAAAACTTGCAAGATAAATTTACTCCCCACATAAGCCAGTAGCAGTAGCACAAAGCCAATCAGTGTAATATTAATTGCCTTTTTGCCGCGCCAGCCGTATTGATAGCGGCCAAACAGCAGCCAGCCATAAATAAGCCAACTGGCAATTGAAAATACGATTTTATGCGTAAATTCTAAGGGTTTTCCATACAGCTGTTCGCTAAAAAACATGCCGCTAATCAGCGTAATCGTCAGCAAAATAAAGCCTAGCGCGATGACTCTAAATAACAAACCTTCCATCACCATCAGTGGCGGAAAGCTGGGCAGCTTGATAAGCGTAGGTTTATTGTGCAAACTGCGTTCGGCAATGGTCATGAGTAGCGCGTGCAGGGCGGCGAAGGTGAATAAGCTATAGGCCAACAATGCAATGCCAATGTGCGCTATAAACAATGGCTGGTTTGCCTGCGGGATAAAATGATTGGTGCTAATAAGCGCAGGTAATAGCGCAAATAAGGCGGCTGGCGGCAGAACGAAGGCTTGTAAACTCTCTAATTGATGTTTTAAGTTAGCAAGCCAGTACACTAATACAGTTAGCCAAAAAATGAGTGAAAGCGCATTAAAAAAGCCTAGATTAAAGCCTGAGCCAAAATCTCCGCCAAAAATGTCTTGGTATAGCAGCCAGCCGTGAATCGCCAGCCCAAGCGCAATCATAGTGGTATGTAGTTTAAGCGAGTGTTCGCTAGCTGTTGTTTTGGCGCCACGCCAAAAATCGGTAGCTACAGCCAAGTAGATAAACATAACAACAAAGTGAGGTAGGTAAGCTTGCGCTAAATTATTCATACTATAATTATGGCAAAACTCGCGCAAAGTGCATAGCAACATATAAATAAAGGCAGAGCTTGATGTAAAATTGTAATATTGAATAGATTTTTAAGGTTGCAAAACATGCTAGAAAATTTAACAGGCAGGTTACAAGGCGTTATCAAAAATCTGCGCGGTCAAGCGCGATTGAGCGAGGACAACATCGCAGATGCAATGCGCGAAGTGCGTATGGCGCTGTTAGAGGCGGACGTTGCTTTGCCTGTGGTGAAAGAGTTTATCACCAAAGTAAAAGAGCGCGCGCAAGGCAAAGAAGTGCTGCAAAGCCTAACACCAGGCCAAGCGGTGATTGAGGTGGTAAATGATGAGTTAACCGCGCTTATGGGCAAGGCGAATGTGGGCTTAAACTTAGCTGCTGTGCCGCCAGCGATTATTCTGATGGCAGGTTTGCAGGGTTCCGGTAAAACAACAACATCGGCCAAGTTGGCTAAATTGCTCAAAGAGCAAAAGAAAAAAGTGCTACTGGCGAGTGCGGATGTGTATCGCCCAGCGGCGATTGCACAGCTGCAAACGCTGGCAAAGCAGCTAGATATTGATTGCTTTGACAGCAACGCCAATCAAAAACCACTCGATATTGCAAAAGACGCGCTGGAATTTGCCAAAAAAGGCTATTTTGACGTATTGATTTTCGATACCGCAGGCCGCCTAGGCATAGATTCCAGCATGATGGCGGAAATTAAAGCGCTGCACACGCAACTCAACCCAATCGAAACCTTATTCGTGGTTGATGCCATGCAAGGCCAAGATGCAGTGAATACGGCTAAGGCCTTTGGCGAAACTTTGCCACTGACCGGTGTTATTTTAACCAAGCTAGATGGTGACTCACGCGGCGGTGCGGCCTTAAGTGTGCGCCATGTTACAGGTCAGCCAATTAAATTTATTGGTGTTAGCGAGAAAGTAGACGGCTTGGAGCCGTTCTACCCAGACCGCATGGCAGGCCGTATTTTGGGTATGGGCGATGTGCTGGGCTTGATCGAGCAAGCGCATAAAAATGTAGATATGGCCGAGGCGCAAAAAGTCGCGGATAAAATAAAGTCTGGCAGCAAATTTGACCTTGAAGATTTTAAAAGCCAAATGACCCAAATGCGTAAAATGGGTGGTATGGGCGCATTGATGGATAAAATGCCTGCACAAATGACCAATATGGCGGCCAAAGTAAACAACGAAGATGCCGATAAATCGCTACGCCGCATAGAAGGCATTATCAACAGTATGACGCCGCTAGAGCGCCGCAAGCCAGAGTTAATCAAGGCTACGCGCAAAAAACGTATTGCCGATGGTAGCGGCGTGCAAGTGCAAGAAGTGAACCGCTTGCTAAAACAATTCGAAGAAACACAAAAAATGATGAAAATGTTTAGCAAAGGCGGCATGGCCAAAATGATGCGTGGCATGGGCGGTATGATGGGCGGAAAGCTGCCTGGTATGCGCTAAAAGCTAGCGTTTAATTCTGAACCTTACTACATAGCAAAAAAGTTCCCAAACCAACTAAAAAGAAAGAACGTAAAAAGTTAACTTATTTCAACATTTTGCATTGACCAAAGTGCAAGTTTCTAGCATAATTGCGCCCTTTCGTGGCTAATGAAGTTTTAGTCACAAAATAGATTACCAGTAATTGTTTTACCCATTATTTATACACAATGGGGCGTTAGCTCAGCTGGTAGAGCAGCGGACTTTTAATCCGTTTGTC
>JANXWL010000199.1 GCA_025351225.1 Methylotenera sp.
TACAAAAATATTGCCACGCCTAAACCAATTAAACTTTGCCAAAAATACTTAGCTCTGGCTGATAAGCCTTTTGGGTTTTTGTAGACCACTTTACGGTAATCATCTACCCAGCCAATTGCGCCAAAACCCAGCGTAGTAACCAGCACCACCCATATATACTTATTATGTAAATCGCCCCATAACAAAGTTGCCACGGCAATCGCCACCAAAATCAGTGCACCACCCATGGTAGGTGTGCCTGCTTTAATCAAATGTGTTTGCGGACCATCGTCGCGCACCGCTTGGCCAACTTTGTATTGGGTGAGTTTGCGTATCATGGTTGGGCCGACCATAAATGAAATCATCAATGCGGTGAGCGTTGCCAGTACCGCGCGCAGCGTGATGTAATTAAACACATTAAACCCACGAATATCGTGTGCTAAGTAGCGAGCCAGTTCTAACAACATTAAGTGTTCTCCCGTTCAATATTTTTTTCTAGCAACTGATGCACTACGCGCTCCATTTGCATAAAGCGTGAACCTTTCACCAACACCGTAACGCTTTGTTTCATTTTGTTTTTTATGGCTTCCACTAAAACTTCTATAGATGAAAAATGTTGTGCACTCGCGCCATATTCTTTTGCAGCCAGCTGGCTTAATTCACCAAAAGTAAACAGCTGATTAATCTTTTTTTGCTTGGCATACGCGCCAATATCGGTATGCATTTGTGGGGCGTTTTCGCCCAGTTCACCCATATCACCCATCACAAAAATCGTGCTTGTTAGCGGGTTGCTATTTTGGTTGGCTAGCACATCAATCGCGGCCTTCATTGAATCTGGGTTTGCGTTATAAGTATCATCAATCAATACCGCGCCATTAAAACCTGCCAACCAGTTAAGGCGGCCTTTTACCGCGCCAAAACCAGTTAATCCTTTGGCAATATCTGTAATTTCAACACCCAATACAACCGCAACCGCGCTTGCTGCCAAGGCATTTTGAATGTTATGCACACCTAAAATGGCTAAATTAAAATCAACTTTTCCATTGGGCGTTTTCAAACTTACGCGAGTCAAGTTACCAATGGTTTGATAGGTCGCGCTAACGTCTGCTGGTTGACTCAAGCCAAATGTGATGACTTTTCTTCCTTGGTTGAGCGATTTCCAATAATCGGCAAACTCGTCATCTGCATTAATCACCGCTACGCCATCATCATGCAAGCCTGCAAAAATCTCACTCTTGGCTTTGGCGATATTTTCGCGCGATCCAAGCTCGCCAATGTGTGCCGTGCCTGCATTGTTAATCACCGCCACGGTTGGCTGAGCAATTCGCGTTAAATAATCAATCTCTTGCAGGTGACTCATACCCATTTCTATTACCGCGTATGCATGCTCTTTGCGAATTTTTAGCAGCGTCATTGGCATGCCAATATCGTTATTCAAATTGCCTTGTGTCGCCAATACGTTTTTATTACTTACCGATAAAATTGCCGCAATCATCTCTTTTACCGTAGTCTTACCATTGCTACCCGTTACCGCAACTAGAGGCAATGTAAACTTATTGCGCCAGTGTTGAGCCAATGTGCCCAATGCAAGTCGCGTATCTGATACCAATACTACTGGTCTTGCCTCTATTTGGGAGTTTGAAACCAAGACTGCTGCCGCCCCTTCTTTAATGGCTTCAGCCGCATAGGTGTTGCCATCAAATTTCTCACCTTTTATGGCTACAAATAATTGATTTTTAACGATATTACGGCTGTCAGAGCCAACGCTAAACACCTCAATATCTGCACCCAGCATTTGTCCATTGACTGCTTTTGCAATTTCAGAAAGCATCATCATATAAATGCCACCTCATACTTTTGCAACACGCGCTCGGCTTGCTCTACATCGCTAAAGTGGTGTTTAGTGCCTGCAATTTCTTGATAGGTCTCGTGGCCTTTGCCTGCAATAAGTACAATATCACCCGCTTTAGCGGCTAAAATAGCAATCGATATTGCCTTGGCACGATCAGCTTCAATCGCAAAATTGCCTTGCATCTCGCTGACAACTTGTTGAATGATGTCATCTGGGTTCTCATCACGAGGATTGTCCGATGTCACCACGGCTGCATTGGCGAACTCGCTGGCAATTTTGCCCATCAGCGCGCGTTTTCCTTTATCCCGATTGCCGCCACAGCCAAATACGCAGATGAGTTTAGAGCGCGCTTGCGCTTTTAATGTAGTCAATACTTTCTCGAGCGCATCAGGCGTGTGAGCGTAATCCACCACGACCAATGGTAGCTTGCCACCGCCCATTGTTTGCATGCGCCCAGGTGCGGCCTGAATATGCGAAATGGCTTCTACTGCATCTTGTAAAGTAACGCCAGAAACCAGCAAACTCGCTAGCACCGCCAGCACGTTATACACATTAAAATGGCCAATTAAATTGGCCATTACAGCGGCATTACCCTGTGGAGTTATGGCATAAAACGTAAAATATGTGCTTTCAAAACGAATATCCGTCGCACGCACATTGCCATCTGCAATGCCATAGGTGATGGTTGGTGTACCTGCGTTGCTTAAGTCGGCATCAATGGCTTGGCCTAGCGCATCATCAGCGTTTAGCACTGCGCATTTCAAATCGCCCTCATCAAACAAACGCCGCTTGGTGGCTGCATATTCTTCCATGGTGCCGTGATAATCTAAATGGTCGCGTGTTAAATTACTCAATACCGCTAAATCAAACTTAACGCCTTGTAACCGGCCTTGATGCAGCCCGTGCGACGACACCTCCATCGCAACTGTTTTAACGTCTTGTTTGACGTAATCAGCCAGCAGACCTTGCAGCACAATGGCGTCGGGCGTAGTGTTGTTGCTAGGGCTTAACTCATTGGGCAAGCCATTACCTAAAGTGCCCATTACTGCCGTTTTATTACCCAAATGGTTAAAACATTGGCTTAACCACTGAGTGATAGAGGTTTTACCGTTCGTACCAGTTACGCCTATCATCCACAATTTTTCTGATGGATTTTTATAAAACTGGCTGGCAATATGGCCCACTTGCAAGCGCAATTGCTTAATACCAATGTTTTCAATATTCCATTCATCATTCCATAAAAATGCTTCCGATTCCCACAATACTGCGGCTGCGCCATTTGCAATGGCTTCTGCAATAAATTGACGACCGTCTAATTTCTCACCCACGTACGCCAAAAATAAGCTACCAGGCCTCACTTGACGGCTATCTGCGGTAATGTCTGTAATCGGCGTTTTTATCGAATATTGACTCATATCGATTCTTTCACGTCTTCAGTCGGTATGACTACATTATTATTTGGCGAATCTTGTGGCACAGCCAGCATGCGCAGCGCATCGGCCATTACACTGCTAAACACGGGGGCAGCAGCAGCACCGCCATAATATTGGTCACCCGCAATATCGGGTTCATCGATCATCACTGCCATAATTAAGCGCGGATTAGATGCGGGAGCCATGCCCACAAACGAGGCCACGTATTTGTCATCCTCATAACCATGCGAGCCAATTTTATGTGCTGTGCCAGTTTTTCCGCCCACTCTATAGCCTGCAATTTGCGCTTTTGGCGCAGTGCCTCCAGGCTGTACAACCAGCTCCAGCATGGCTTTTACATCATTGGCCACTTGTGCAGAAAACACTTGTCGCCCTACTGGCGACTCGTTTAGCTTCAACAATGAAATTGGCTTTAACTCGCCCTCATTCGCAAACACAGTGTATGCACGTGCAAGCTGCAATAAAGTTACGCTAATACCGTGGCCAAATGACATGGTTGCTTGCTCAATCGGTCGCCAAGTTTTATAAGGTCGCAATATGCCAGAAGCCTCACCTGGAAAGCCGATATGCTCTTGCGAGCCAAACCCAAGCTGATTGAATGCGCTCCATAACTCCTCACGTTTTAGGCTTAAAGCCATTTTGGCTGCGCCCACGTTGGACGACTTTTGTATC
>JANXWL010000026.1 GCA_025351225.1 Methylotenera sp.
GTGGGCGAGGCAGACTTTATGAAAGGCCTACTCGCCAAACACGGCCAAGTGCTGTTTTGGAAAATCAACATGAAACCTGGGCGGCCTTTGGCTTACGGAAAAGTCCAAGGAAATAATGGTAAGCATGCGCATTATTTTGGCCTGCCCGGCAACCCTGTTTCAGCGATGGTGACGTTTTATCAATTCGTCCGCGAGGCACTAATTTGCTTGATGGGCAGCCAAGCCAAACCTTTGCCCATGTTTAAAGTCGAATGTACAGAAACCATTAAAAAAGCCACCGGCCGCACCGAGTTTCAACGAGGTATTTTATTTGAAGATGACCAAGATGGAAACTTAGTCTGGAAGGTAAAACCCTTACCAAACCAAGGATCTGGAGTCTTAAGCAGCATGAGTGTAGCCAATTGTTTTATTGTACTAGATGACACCGTTGGTAATTGCGATGCAGGTAAAATGGTGAGCGTTCAACTTTTGGAAGGTATCATTTAAGTCTATTTAACAGCGAATATACTGTTATCAAGTTGGGAAATACTCCCTGTTAAGCCTGCATTGGCTATAGTACAATTACTGGCTTTATTTTTAATTCATCAGCATATTAAAAATCAATTTGAACATCTCGATTAAAAACTCTACAGCTACCTCTGAATTTAGGGAAAGTACGTTAATTTGGGCGATTGTTTGCTCATTTTTATTACATATTTTGCTGGTTGCAGTCATACCAAACTTTAAGTTTGATGTGATTAAAAAAGTACCTGATACGCTTAATGTAGAGCTAGTTCAGCCAAAAAAAACCGAACCCGTGGCGATGCCAGAACAACCGAAGCCTGAGGAACTAAAACCTATTGAAAAAATTAAACCTACGCCCGAACCCATTAAGCCACTATCTAAAGTTTTGCCCAAACCAGAACCTGTTCAAGACAGCAAGTCACCGCCTATACAAGCAGAACCGCAGCCACCAGCTGTGATTACGGCAGCGCCAAAAATCGATAAACCTTCTGTAATAACCGTGCCGCCGCCAGAGCCGCCAAAAGAAACACTTGATAACGATGATGCCTACAACGCAGCAAAAGGTAGTTATCGCAGTGGCGTGCAAAAAGAAATTCAACGTAATTTACGCTACCCTAAAATCGCCGAAAAGCACCGTGTAACGGGCGTAGCCAAGGTAGAAATTGTGTTAGATAAAGAAGGGAATGTCAGCTCCGTTAGCATCGTCAGCAGCTCAGGTAATGATTCATTAGACGCCGAGGCGATTGCGGTAATCAGCCGCTCTAACCTTAAGCAATACATGAACAAAACACTATCTGGCCGAATTGACCGCATCACCATACCAGTTAGCTTCACTTTATCTGAAGAATAACCTTTAAATTCTGCCACAACCAACCAAACGTATTTTTTCTTGTCATAGCTGCATAATAGAATGCAATTAAATTGCTGCCATATCAAATTTAAGCTTGCCCAAAACCTAAATTTTGACAACAATAGAGACGTGATTATAAATGACAATGACAATGCTGAATTCACCCGTTACCGATTTTGAATTGCCCGCTACCAGTGGCAAAACCTTCAAGCTTGCAGATTATGCTGGCAAAACGCTGGTTATCTATTTTTATCCCAAAGACAACACGCCTGGCTGTACTACACAGGGTATGCAGTTTCGTGATAGCTATGCCGAGTTTAAGGCCGCTAACGCCGAAATTGTAGGGGTTTCTCGCGATAGCTTAAAATCACACGAAAACTTTAAGGCAAAATTTAGCTTTCCGTTTGAATTGCTAGCCGATACCGAAGAGCTTGCTTGCGGAATTTTTAGCGTGATGAAAATGAAAAATATGTATGGCAAGCAAGTGCGCGGGGTTGAGCGCAGCACTTTTGTGATTGATAAAAATGGTGTACTAGTTAAAGAATGGCGCGGAGTGAAAGTGGATGGACACGCACTAGAAGTACTTAACTTTATTAAAACTTTATAAATATTTAAAAGATTTTATTAATCAAAGACTGTGTTACTCAAAATTATGGCAAAAAAATCTGCAGTTAATTCGAACAATCATACCAAATTATTTGTACTCGACACCAACGTGCTGATGCACGATCCTTCTAGCCTTTTCCGATTTGAAGAACACGATATTTACCTGCCGATGGTGACATTGGAGGAGCTAGATAACAACAAAAAAGGCCTGACCGAAGTTGCTCGTAACGCCCGCCAAGCCAGCCGTTATTTAGAAGAAATTGTAGGTACTGATCTCACCAATTTAGAGCTGGGCTGCCCGCTTGCCATTAATGGTAATAAACATTTAGGCGGTCGCTTGTTTTTGCAAACCTCGCAAGTAGATATCGAACTGCCAGGTTTGGCGGGTAGTAAGGCCGATAACCAAATTATTAGTGTGGTGCTTGGGCAACAAAAACAGCAACCTAATCGCCAAGTTATTTTAGTCAGTAAAGACATCAACATCCGCATTAAAGCCCGCGCGATGGGCGTGATGGCACAAGATTACTTTAACGATAAAGTATTAGAGGATACCGATTTACTCTACAGCGGCATGAAAGAGTTGCCGCAAGATTTTTGGGATAAACATAGTAAGGCGATGGAGTCGTGGCAAGAAGCGGGTAGAATGTTTTATCGCATCTCAGGCCCGTTAGTGAAAACTTTTCTTATTAACGAGTTTGTATTTTACGAGTTTGATAAACCGTTTCACGCTATTGTAAAAAGCATTGCCGATAACACCGCTGTGCTAGAAATCGTGCAAGATCACGCTAACCCCAAACATAATGTGTGGGGCATTACAGCGCGTAATCGCGAGCAAAACTACGCACTTAACTTGTTAATGGACCCTAATATTGATTTTGTGACACTGCTTGGCCAAGCAGGTACTGGTAAGACCTTGCTTACGTTGGCGGCTGCGCTGACGCAAACTTTAGATAAAAAAATCTATTCTGAAATCATCATGACGCGCGTGACTGTTCCAGTTGGTGAAGATATTGGCTTTTTGCCTGGTACTGAAGAAGAAAAAATGGCACCTTGGATGGGCGCACTAGAAGATAATTTAGATGTACTGAATAAAACTGATGAAGATGCGGGCGAATGGGGACGTGCCGCTACGCAAGACTTGATTCGTACGCGCATCAAAGTAAAATCGCTTAACTTTATGCGCGGACGTACTTTTTTGCATAAATTTTTAATTATCGACGAAGCACAAAATTTAACTCCTAAGCAAATGAAAACGCTTATAACCCGCGCTGGGCCTGGAACAAAAGTAGTATGTTTAGGTAATATTGCGCAAATTGATACGCCTTATTTAACTGAAGGTAGCTCTGGTCTAACCTATGTAGTCGACCGTTTTAAAGGCTGGGCACACAACGGCCATATTACATTAGTGCGTGGAGAACGCTCACGTTTAGCCGATTTTGCGGCAGAAGCGCTTTAACTTGCAATACGCGAACTAGCAATTCATGAAAAAAGGTTTTTACACGCTTTTGGTTGCGCAGTTTTTCTCCGCAATTGCCGACAATGCCTTGCTGTTTGCGTGTATCGCTTTACTCTCAAGACTACATGCGCCCGCTTGGCATGAGCCACTTTTACGCGAATTTTTCGTGTTTGCTTATATTGTTTTGGCGCCATTTGTAGGTCCCTTTGCTGATGCCTTGCCCAAAGGCCGCGTGATGTTTTTAAGCAACGGTATTAAGTTTATAGGCTGTATGTTGGCTTTATTGGGCTTGCCGCCATTAATAGTGTATGGCATTGTTGGCGTTGGTGCAGCCGCTTACTCCCCCGCCAAATACGGTATTCTTACCGAGATGCTGCCTTCAGATCAGCTTATTAAAGCCAACGCGTGGATGGAAGGCACAACGGTAACCGCAATTATCATTGGCCCTGTGTTTGGCTCTATGATATCGGCTAATAATCCGTATTTTGGCATCGCCATTATTACAGGCCTGTACTTATTGGCAGCATTTTTTAACTTTTACATCCCTAAATTGCCCATTGACCACAAAATAGAACAGCGCAGCGTGGTGTATTTGTTACGTGATTTTTGGCACGCCTTCACTACTTTATGGAAAGATCCCCAAGGCCAAGTCTCATTGGCTGTCACCACTTTATTTTGGGGTGCGGGCGCAACATTGCAATTTGTAGTGCTACGCTGGGCTGGCCTTAAATTCGGCATGAGCGAGCAAGACGCCACCAAACTCATCGCGATTTTGGCGGTTGGCATCGCCATTGGCTCAGTTGGCGCATCACTGTTTGTTAAGCTAGAAGACGCAGTAAAGGTACTGCCCGCAGGTATTTTGATGGGAGTACTGGTTATCTGTATGATTTTTGTGGACTCACGGGAAACTGCCGCTGTGGTGTTGTTTTGTATTGGCATGTTAGCAGGCTATTTTTTAGTGCCACTCAACTCGCTATTGCAACATCGTGGGCATGAGCTGCTGGGCGCCGGTCACTCGATTGCTGTACAAAACTTTAATGAGAATATCGGCATACTCGTTTTACTAGGCATTTACACACGCATGTTGCACCAAAATTTACCCATTAACACCATTATTATTATCTTCGGCGCGTTTGTTAGCATCAGTATGGCTATTATTTATAGGTTATATCTTAAGCATACGGCTTAGCATACAGATGAATAAAAAAACCGCTGCTGTTAATTAAAATCAGCGCGGCTTTTTAACGATTGTGCAGCTTAATGCAGTTTAACATGCGTTTCGGTGCGCCTAGAAATCCACCGTGCGATAGTTTGCAAGCCCACAGAGACAATGCCGTGTAAAGATACTAAATGCATTTTGTAAAGCGAACGGTACATCAAGCGCGCAAACAAACCCTCAATATACATACTACCGCCAGAAACAGCACCCATTAAACTACCCACTGTTGAATAGCGGCCTAAATTCACCAGTGAGCCATAATCACGGTATTGATATTCAGAAAAATTAGATTTTCCTGCTACACGTTTTTTCATAGTGCCAACCAAAGTAGAAGCTTGTTGATGCGCGGCTTGTGCACGCGGCGGCACATTGCCATCATGCCCTAACCATGGGCAAGCTGCACAATCGCCAAAGGCAAAGATGCTGTCATCAACAGTAGTTTCTAGCGTTCGCTTCACCACTAATTGATTGATGCGATTAGTCTCTAAACCATCCAAATCCTTCAAAAAGTCTGGGGCTTTAATGCCTGCTGCCCATACCACCAAAGCGGATGGAATAAAGCGGCCGCTATGCGTTAACACGCCCTTTTCAGCCACTTCTGTCACGCGCTCGCCCGCATAAACGTGTACACGTAGCTTTCTAAGCTCCAAATCAACCGCCATTGATAACTTATGCGGTAGCGCAGGTAAAACGCGGTCGCTCGCCTCAATAATCGATATTTTTACATCACGGTCAGGATCAATTTTATCTAGGCCATATGCAGTAAGTTCTCTTGTTGTATTATGCAACTCTGCTGCCAACTCAACGCCAGTAGCACCTGCTCCCACAATCACCACATCCAACTGGCCTGGCTGCAACAGTGTAGCTTGGGTTTGCGCACGCACCATGGCGTTATGTAAACGACGGTGAAACTTCTCGGCTTGCTCTTGCGTATCAATTGCAATTGAGTGCTCACGTGCGCCTTTAATACCAAAGTCGTTGGTAGTGCTACCAATGGCAATCACCAGCGTATCGTACTTAAATGTACGCCGCTGAATCACTTCTACGCCATCTTCATCAAAGTAGGGTGCAATGGTCACTTCTTTTTTAGCACGATTTAAGCCATCCATACGGCCTAGCCTAAAGCTAAAGTGATGCCAATGCGCTTGCGCAAGGTAATCAAGCTCATGTTTGTCAGGGTCCATGCTGCCAGCAGCAATTTCGTGCAGCAAGGGCTTCCAAACATGCGTTCTGGTGCTATCAATAAGCGTGATGTTGGCTTTTTTACTTTTGCCTAAACTATCACCCAAACTAGTTGCAAGCTCTAAGCCGCCTGCGCCACCGCCAACGATAATAATGTGATGTAAGTTATTTTCCTTAGAGTTTTCCAAAAAGTACCTTTATGACAGACGATGAGTTAAATATATTATAGTTTGAAATTGTTACTGTGCAAATAAAAACGCGCCTGCTAAATCTGCAAGCGCGTTATATTGATTTAACAGTTGTTAGGTAGATTCGTTACCAGTTAAACCTGTGCCCATACTACGCACCCAAGCAATCACTTTCAATAACTCATCTGGAGTAAGACCATTAGATGCATCTGTTGGATCCATTAAGCCTTTACCTTTTGCACCCATACCACCGTTAGTACCATGCCAAACGGTTTCAAACATACCTTTATTAGTAGCATTTTTAGGATAATGAAAGGTTGGGCCAATTAAGCCTGGGCCAACTTGGCCTTTTGCTTCTGGGCCATGGCATTGTGTACATGAATACATACCAAAAACTTTTTTGCCTGCAGCTACAGCATCTGCATTACCGACGTAGGAGTCTTTGCCAGTTGCTAAAAATTCTTTAGCTGCTGGTGTATCAAACAAAGCGGCATCAATCACCAAAGGTTTACCTTCTTGCGTATCTACAAAAGCAATAACTGTACCTGCAGCCGCAGGTGCTGCTGATGTACTTTTACTCGCACCCGCTGCAGGAGCAGCCGTACCTGCAGTGTCAGTTTTATTACATGCCACCAATGCGGTTAACATTAAAGCTAATACTAGGCTTAAATTCAATTGCTTCACTTAAATATCTCCTAAAACAAATCTTTTAAAAAAATAAAAAACGGCCACTGTAATTATACAGCAGCCGCTTGTTTTTGTTACTATTTTTAGGTTAAAGCTTTATTTTAACCAAGTTTTTTCGCCGTCACCTTTATACACTGTGCGGATATATGCTACTGCTTTTAAAATTTCATCTGTAGACAAACCATCACCTACATGGTTGTCCAACTGAGCATGCCATGTAGACATTACACCACCAGAAGTACCTGGAGTGCCCATTGCAATGGTTTCAAACATACCTCTGTCAGTTGCGTCTTTAGCATAAACCCATTTAGTGTCAAATGCGCCTGTACCGCCGTTTTTAACCAATGATGGTGCCATTAAACCGCCTAAATTACCACCATGGCAGCCTGTACAACCATTTAATGTCATTACTTTTCTACCTGCTTTTGCAGCTTCCGCATCAGCAGCATATTTTGCTGTGTACGGATTTTTGCAAGTTGCTAAAAATGTTTTCGCATCCGCAGAGTCAGTATCGGCTACTTTAATTTTTAACGGGCTGTTGTCTTTTGTTGAAACTAAATCACAAGCAGCATTGGCTTGCAATGAAAGTGTAAGACCTGCTAATGTCAACATAGAAATAAATAGAGTTGACTTAAGTGCTTTATTGCCAAACATGTTTTCTCCTAATCTTAATTTTACAATGTGAGCAACGTCTTACTTGCCAGTGCAATACTGTACAGCTCGAGCGTATGCTAATTTAACGAACATCTTTCTACTTGGTTGACACTAATTTGTCACAAAATAAAAAACGTTATTCTACTCGGATTTTGGCACAACTGCAGCACGAGTTGCATCAGATTTTTCATGTGACATTTTCACAATGCTATCATCCTCAACTACCGGTACATGAGGCACACCATAATCATCTAAAATCTTGTTAATTTTATCTTGGTTACGATCTATCGCTGCGTTAATCATGTCCATGCGCTCTTTGTCTTTTTTGCGCACACCCATAGAAATATTCCAATACTCTTTACCTTTTGCTTTTTGAATATGGTCAGCATTTTCATACTCAGGAATCAATCTAACTTCCATTGGTACTTTATTATTTTTTGCAAAGTAACCACCAATTGGACCCCATGCAATCGCAATATCAATCTCTTTTTTAGCTAAGTCATCAATTAAATAGCTTGGCGGCAAGTTTAAATCGCGTTGTTGACGATAAGGCCGCGCGTTTTGAATCAAATCGTGATCATTCATTGGAATAGTGGCTGGGCTTTGACCAACAACGCCAATAAAACCTTTTTTCAAATCTGGAGAATCCCAATTAGTAATGTTGTAGTTGCTTTCTTTACGCCATACATACACATTACCAGAGCGGTAGTAAGGTTTAGATGTGCGCAGCGCATCGTTATCTTGCGTAGTGCCCATTACAACGTCACAACGCTTAGCATTTAAGGTGTTACGCAAGAAGCCCATGCGGTCATACCAAAAAAGGTAAGTGAGTTTTTTGCCCAAATCTTTAGCAATCACTTCTGCAATTTTGTTTTCGAAACCTTCTTGTTTAGAGTTAGAAAAAGGCATCAAATCTTGGTCTGCGCATACTTTAAATTCGGTGCCATCATCCACACGCTGACCTTCACCGCCTCGGCCAGAATTAAGATCTAACCCAACAGTATCTTCAGCAAAGCCAGCGTTTGCTGACACTGCTAACATTGCAGCTAAACCTAACTGCTTCACATGTTTCAACATCATTATTTCCTTATTTAAATAGCGATTAATTTTATCGCATCACAGCATGAGAGTATGGCTAAAAATAAAAGTTCTTTATCACTAAATTACAAACGTACAACATTGTAACTAATTTTTTTAGTTTAGCTATACTATTCTGTATAACAACAAGTCTTTATAACGACTAACCCTATATTGGGGTGACCCGCTTACGATTAATTCGATGTAGAAATAAAAACACCTCACATTTCTGTGAGGTGTTTAATAGATCTAACTCAGAATCGAGCTACAAATTAAGTAAACTTAAATTATAGAGCGAATACTGTTAATGCACCGCCGCCAGGAGCAGCGTTGTATTTAGTTAGTTCAGCATAACCACCAGCAGCACCTAAAGCGTCTGTTGGATTAGTCATACCTAAGTTCATTGCAACACCAGCCCAACCACCGATACCAGACAACACACCAACGTGTTGTTTGCCAGCGTGGCCGTATGTGAATGCATTACCAATCACACCAGAACCCACTTGGAATTTCCAAAGTTCTTTACCTGATTGTGCATCTAAAGCTTTAAACCAACGATCTAAAGTTCCGTAGAACACTAAGTTTGAAGCAGTTGTTAATACACCACCCCAAGCAGAGAATTTCTCTTTGTTATACCAAACTTTTTTGTTGGTCATTGGATCATAAGCACCCATACCGCCCATTACGCCGTCAGGACCAGCAAACATCGTTAATGTTGCACCAACCCATGGTTGACCAGCAACATATTTAGACTCAACTGGCTCATATGTCATACAAACGTGATTTAATGGAGTGTACATTAAACCTGTTTTTGGTGAGTATGCAGCTGGTTGTTGGTCTTTAGTACCCAATGCAGCTGGGCATACGCCTTTAGCATTGTAGTCTTGGTGAGTTGAAGCTGTGCCCACTTTTTGTGGAACGCCAGTTTTCAAATCAACACCAGTTGCCCAGTTAACGAATGGGTGTACTTTTTCAGCAGCAATTAAAGTACCGTTGCTAGCTAAGAAAGTGTACGCAAAACCGTTACGGTCATGATGCCATGCGTATGTTTTGCCACCTTTGTCGAACAAGATAACTTCGTTAATACCATCATAATCCCACTCATCGTGTGGAGTCATTTGGTAGCCCCATTTTGCAACGCCTGTGTCTAAGTCACGAGCGAAAATAGTCATAGACCATTTGTTGTCGCCTGGACGGACATCTGGGTTCCATACTGATGGGTTACCTGTTCCGTAATACACTAAGTTTGTACGTGCATCATACGGCCACCAGCCCCATGTAGAGCCACCACCATGTTGCCAACCATCTTTAACTGCTTGTGGTTTCAACCATGTACGTGTACCAAGTTCTTTTTCGCCGATTTTGATTTCGCCGGCTTTCATGGCTTCGAATGAACCGCCTTGTTTGTTACCACCGTTGATATCTTTGTACACTGACAAAGCACTGTATTGTGGGTTTGCTGAGTTGAAATCAGCACCAATCAATACTTCAGCATCTGGGCCTGTTGAGTAGGCTTTCCATGCTAATGAACCATCTTTTAAGTTGTAAGCAGCTAAGAAGCAACGTACTCCAAATTCAGCACCTGAACAACCAGTTAAGATTTTGTCTTTACGAATTTGTGGTGCATTTGTGTTTGTTGCGCCAACTTTTGGATCGTTAACTAATGTAGACCATACTTTAGCGCCTGTTTTAGCATCTAAAGCAACTAAGTTACCATCATTTTGTTGAAGCATGATTTTGCCATCACCGTAGCCAAGGCCGCGTGAAACGTTATCGCAGCAAAGAACTGCTTGAACTGACGGGTCTTGTTTAGGGAAATATGACCAAACGATTTTTTGATTGTCGTTTAAATCTAGTGCGTATACGTTATTTGGGAACGCTGTATGTACAAACATCATGTTACCAATAACCAATGGAGCACCTTCGTGACCACGGTTTACGCCAGTTGCAAATGTCCAAGCTGCTTTAAGGTTTTTTACGTTACCTTTGTTCACTTGAGCCAATGTGCTGTACGCTTGGTTTGTGTAGTTGCCACGCGGGTCAGCCCAGTTGTTTGCGTTTGCGATTGCTGCTTCTTGGTCTGCTGCTGCTGATGCTACCATTGGCAAAGCCGCTGATAAACCTGCAACTAAGCCTAAAGCAAGCTTCATTGTATTAAATTTCATCTTTATCTCCAAAGTTATATATTACTAAGGGTTAATTAAAAGTAAACTTGAATTTTATAACTTACACTACAATTTTCATTATGGCGTTTGTTACAAATTTAAAGCCTACTTTTCGCCGCATTGTTTTGCGCGAATTGCAATATAAATCAAGTAAAATTTATTTGCAACACTTTAGTTACAATTTATTAACAAATGTTCAATATTTATTTAAATTATTTTTTAACACAATTTTTTTGATATAAAATAGTTAATGAAATCAATCAGAAAGCAACAATATGGCAATAAGCAGCAACACCTACTATTTGTATCCTGAAATTGAGCCTTTTCATAAAAGTAGCTTAAAAGTAAGCAATTTGCATACAATCTACTATGAAGAATGTGGTAATCCAGATGGCATGCCAGTAGTTTTTTTGCATGGTGGTCCAGGTAGTGGTTGCAATCCAACGCAACGCCGTTTTTTCGACCCTAAGTGCTATCGTATTATTCTGCTTGATCAGCGCGGTTGTGGTCGCAGCAAGCCTGAAGGTGAGGTGCGCGAGAATGCGACAGATGATTTGGTGAATGATATTGAAAGCTTGCGCAAGCATTTAAATATCACCAAATGGCATATATTTGGCGGGTCTTGGGGCAGCAGTTTGAGCCTAGCTTATGCTGCAAAACATGCAAGCCACATTATCTCTTTAACTTTGCGCGGTATTTTCTTAAGTCGTACTGGCGAGTTGGCGTGGTTTTTAGGCGGGCTTGCGCACTTTTATCCTGAGGTTTGGCAGCGGTTAGGTAATTATTTACCAGAAAATGAGCGCGGTGATGTGTTAAGTGCTTATGCAAAGCGTATTTTTTCTAACGATGACTCCATCAACACACCCGCAGCGATTGAGTGGAATGCCTATGAATCATCAATTATGCGTTTAAAGCCTTTAGAAGCTAGCGCGTCGCCAGCGCAAAAGTCGGCTGAAGAGTTAAGCCGAGAACAAGTAACTGAGCTAGCCCGTGCACGCGTACAAATACATTATGTGCAAAATCAATGCTTTATTGATGGTGATGCCCTATTAACGGCTGCCACCACACTTAGCACGATCCCCACTGTAATTGTGCAAGGGCGTTATGATATGGTATGCCCACCATTAACCGCTTGGGAGCTAGCGCGCGCTATGCCGCATGCCGAGTTTGTGATGGTGGCTGATGCTGGACATTCTGCGATGGAGCCTGGCATTACTAGTGCGCTGGTAGCAGCAACTGAGCAATTTAAAACCTTGAAGTAGCTATTAATAATCAATATGGCGCAAATTCAACCAGATAATGCAAAACAAGCTGATCTATTGACCCAAGTAGATAAATTGGCTCAATTCAAAAACCTTGCGCATCATCCTGCACTCAATAAGCCGCTGCATGCCTACGCACGGCAAGAATATGCCACTCCTCTATTTGTGCTGCGCGAGACTTTGGCAGGTTTTGCGCGACATAATGTGTTCGGGCTTTCTGCCTCTTTATCTTTTTACGCGCTGTTTGCGCTTATTCCGCTTGTATTGCTCATGTTTTTTTTGTTGAGCCATTTGGTGGTTTCGTCTGATTATGCGATTGTAAAGCTAGCGATTTTGATGGGCAACTTAATGCCCGACTTTAGCAGTAATATTATGATAGAGGTTTACCATGCCACGCAAACCAAAGCCGCTTGGGGCAGTTTAGGGCTATTGTTGCTACTATGGACAGCCACGCCATTGGCAGGCGCGATGCGCTCGGCTTTTTACACGATTGCCACTCAAATCGAAGCACCTTCATTTATCAAACGTAAATTAAAAGATGTACTTTCAGTATTGGGTATTTTGGTGCTGTTTTTCTTATTTACTTCAGCAGGGTTTGCTATCGAAAAAAGCATTCGTTTTTTGGCAGTGCGGCTACCTGCGTTTCAGCTCAGTCTCATTGGCTTGCTAGGCACGCTGATTCTCACCACGCTATTAATTAGCATTTTTTATAAATTATTCTTCCCCATGCGGGTTGCTTTTGTACACTTGTTGTTAGGCGCTTTTTTAACCGCATTACTATGGCTGCTAATGCGGCCAGCGTTTGGGCTCTTTTTATCACTCAACCAAAACTATGGCGCGGTGTTTGGCAGCATGAAGGCGCTGTTTGTTTCTATCACTTGGCTATACCTTAATTTTGCAGTATTTTTATTGGGCACCGAGTTGATTTCAACTTTGCGCAAACAAGACGTACTGCTGCTAAAAGGTTTGTTTGATGGCTCCCCCAATAAGTCTAATTATATCGAAGCACTGATGACCCGCTACGGCCTCACTTTGAGGCGTGGAGAATACGTGTTTGAGCGCGGCAATACTGAGCGTAATTTGTATTATTTAGTAGAAGGCAGTGTTCAATTAGCCAATAGTGATAAAATTCATCGCGAGTTAAAGGCCGATGATTATTTTGGCGAAATGGCGATTTTGACCGAAAAACCGACTACATCTGATGCTGTTGTCGCCTCGGACGAAGCACGCATTATTGTAATTTATGCTGAAAGTATCGACACGATGTTGGCCGACAACCCCAAGATTGCTATGCAACTTTTGAAGCATTTAGCAGGACGATTACAAAGCAGCTTCGCGTAAACTAAACAAACTAAACCAAATTAAAAATGGCCACTGCATTTTCATCACAACGCCCTACACAACCTCAGCCACAAGCTATTCAGCAGCTTGTTAATACGCTTAATAGCGGCCAACTTGCACAAGCAGAAAGTCTTGCCAAAGACTTAATCAAAAAGCACCCGAGTACGTTTATTTTGCACCATGTATTGGCACTTGCGTTAGATGGCCAACAAAAATTTGCCGAGGCGGTGACGAGCTATCAAAACGCGCTTAAACTTCAAGCAAGCACACCTGAATTGCAGTTTAATTTAGGCATCGCGCTCACACAGCTTAATCGGCTAGAAGAAGCCGCCAATGCTTATCAGCAGGCTATTCGCATTCAACCCAGTTTTTTTGAAGCTTACGGCAATTTAGGCACCATCTTGCAGCGGCAAGGCAAGCTTGAAGAGGCGATTGCAAACTACCAAACAGGCCTAAAAATTAACCCGCAAGATGCGCGCGGCCACTTCAACTTAGGCACCGCTTTGCGCGATAAAGGTGATTTAGAGGCTGCGATTACCAGCTATAAAAAAGCGATTACGCTATTTCCCAATTACACCGATGCCCATAATAACTTGGGTGAAACTTTGCGCGACTTTGGCGATATGGATGCTGCATTAAAAAGCTATCAAGCCGCGCTAGCATTAAATGCTAACCATTCAAATGCCAATTATAATATGGCCGAATTTTTGTACTTAGCTAAAAAATATGATGATGCGATTCCATATTTTGAGCGCTCGCAACTAGACGATTGGCAAGCACGCAGCTTATATTGCTTATACAAAGCAGAACATTTTGATGATTTTAAAACCAAGCTCGATACAATTACCCAAAGTACGCACCATACATCACCGTTTATCGGCACGCTTGCCACGCATTACGCTATTAATTTTGGCGTTAAAAACAATTATAATTTCTGTAAAAACGCCTTTGATTTTGTCTACCAACAACCGATTAAAGCTTTGGCAGAACCCAACAGCACGCTACTTAAACAACTATTGCACGATATTAACAACGCCGATATTGCAGAACGCGTGCAAGGTATGCTTTACAATGGCAAACAATCAGCTGGCAATTTATTTAAACGGCCAGAAGCTTCATTTCGCGCCCTAGCAGAGCTCGTCAAACAAGAGTTCATTCATTATAAAAATCAATTTTCTGGTGCTAATTGTGAGCTTATTTTATCCTTTCCAGCCGAGTTAGAGTTCACCAGCTCGTGGTATGTAAAAATGCGCCAAGGTGGCCATTTAAGCCCGCATATACACGAAATTGGCTGGCTTAGCGGCGCGGTATATTTGGCCATGCCAACACCTAGCGAGGGCAGTATAGAAGGCGCGTTTGAGTACGGGACGCATGGCGATAATTACCCGATTCTGCCACCGCAGCAATTAAGCAGCTTCCCTACAGCGCATGTTATGCCAAAAGTGGGCGATATTGTGCTGTTTCCATCTTCACTATTTCACCGCACTATTCCATTCAATACCAGTCCATTCACTGTGAATCCATTTAGCTCAAATTCAGAGCGCATTTGCATTGCGTTTGACCTCAGACCCGCTAATAATATTTAGCAAAATAGTTAATTGCTAATTGGCGAGATGTGTCAAAATATTGTACTTATTTGACGAAGTTTGAACACCACAATTTCAACATCAACAACAACAATATCAATTAAAAATTGATGGACCTTGCAATAATAAGTAAAAAAATATTAAGTAATTGTTTTTATTTGATAATTTTAATTTAACTTAAGTTATCTGACTCTCATTTTTTATCTAGCCAGCTTTTACCGAACTGGCTTAAATATTGCTTGCTTACTAAATAGTAAGCCATCAATGCGTTTACGTTAGAGGAAATATAATGTCCAATGTACAGATTTTTGACGATTGTTCGGTATTGATTGTTGATGACCAATCAACCAGCAGAACCATACTTTCGCATGTGGTTAGAAGCATTAATCCAAAAATTAAAGTAGTTGAAAAAACCAATCCTGAGCAAGCCTTAGAATGGGCAACCGAGCATATTGCTGATTTAGTGTTTGTGGATTATGTAATGCCAGAAATGAACGGGATTGATTTTGTGCGTTTGCTTAAAACTTTGCCTAATTATGAATCTGTGCCTGTGATCATGATTACCATTAAAAAAGATGCAGAAACGCGCTATGCAGCCTTAAATGCCGGTGTAGCTGATTTTTTAAGCAAACCAGTTGATGTATATGAATGTACCGCGCGCTGCAAGAATTTACTAACCATGCATCAGCAACATACGGCATTACAAAATAAAAGTAACTTATTCGAAAGCTTGGTTAGAGTAGCCACCAGCGAAATCAGATCGCGCGAAAAAGAAACTTTAATGCGCTTGGCACGCGCAGGTGAGCATAAAGACTACGACACGGCTATGCATTTACAACGCATGTCGCTATATAGCCGCGCACTGGCCGAAAAAATTGGCATGAGCGATGAAGAAGCAGAAATCATCGAGCTTGCAGCACCGTTACATGATATTGGTAAAATTGGTATTCCCGATAGTATTTTACTTAAAAAAGGCGCGCTGGACGATATAGAGCTAAAAGCGATGCGTAAGCATCCATTAATTGGATATGAGATTTTGCAAGATAGCCCTTCAAAATATTTACAAAAAGGCAGCGAAATTGCGCTAGCGCATCACGAGCGGTTTGATGGTACAGGTTACCCCTATATGATTAAGGGTACAGATATACCGCTCTCTGCACGTATTGTGGCGGTGGCGGATGTGTTTGATGCGCTGACTAGCATTCGCCCATACAAAGAGGCTTGGAGCATTGATCAAGCTTTTGAGTATATTCGTGATGAAAGTGGCAAACATTTTGACCCAGATTTAGTTGCCGTCTTACTGACCATGCGCGATACGCTTGAAAAAATTCAAAGCGAACATGCTACGGCTGTACATTAATACGCCATACATTAAAGATGACAACTGTTAGCAGCATTAGAAGCGCAACAAAGTTTAGGCAAACCGTTTTGTTGATTGATGATCAATCTACGGTGCTGGATATTCATGCGGCTATTTTAAAGTCGCTTAAAATGAATCTCAAAATTGTTACTATGACTGACCCTGTAGAAGCCTTAGCTTGGCTGCAAAACAAACAAGTGGATTTAATTATTACGGATTTTAGAATGCATAAAATGGATGGTATGCAGTTTGTACAAGCGCTTAAAAATACTGAAAATGTGCTAACTCACGCTATTGTTGTGGTTACCGTATT